>CAUSGP010000120.1:0-7005 GCA_963531075.1 uncultured Actinomycetaceae bacterium
GCGTGCCCGCAAGCAATAGGTGTTCCATCCAACGCCATAACTCAGACATGCGCTAGCGCAGGTCGATGACGCCCGTGCCCACTTCGATGTTCTTCGTCGACGCCGCAATCGCCGAGAGGATCGGCATGGGCGAGGCTCCTTGGGGAGCGAAATGGTGGACGCGGAAATATGCGCCGTTGACGCCGATCTCGTCCGCGGCCCGCGCGAGCTCAATTTGCTGGCGGAGCGCCTCTCCGGCGAACGGCCCACGTTTGCCGTTGAGCGAGTAGTGGCCAAAACTGAGGAATCCAAAAGACTTCATAGTTGAAGATTAAATCACTTGTGCCTCCATGTCGATATGTAGTGGCTCACGACACCGCGCCGAGTCGGCGGCTCACAGCGTCGCTGCGCGGCGACAGCTTGACGGCCGCCGGCAGCGCCTAGGCAGCCAATCGCAACGCTTCGACAGCCAACTACAACGCTTCGACAGCCGCCGGCAAGAAAGTGTGCAGGGCCGACGGGAGGGGGTGTGGAGCCAACGGCAGGAAACACGGGGCCGACGCGAAGGGCCGACGCGAAAGGCCGACGCAAAGAAAGAAGAGGCGAGCCCCGACGCGAAGAAGAGGCAAGGCCCGACGCGAAGAAGAGGCAAGGCCCAACGTAAAGAGAAGGCAAGACCCGACGCAAGCGCCGAGAAGCACACCTATTTTTGACTTAGAAGTCAAAAATCGTTAACCTCAATCCCATGAGCAGACCTCGAAAGTTTGACGAGAATGACGTCGTCGAACGCGCGATGGAAGAGTTTTGGACAAACGGCTACGCCGCCACCTCCCCCGCGCGTTTGGCCGAGGCCACCGGCGTCGCCAAAGGGAGCCTGTACAACGCGTTTTCGAGCAAACGGGCGCTCTTTGAGCGATGCCTCGACAAGTACCAGCAGCAGATCGCGAAACTTGCGGAAGGCCTGATGGATCATCCCGGAAACACCCGCGAGTGTCTGAGGGACGCGCTGCGGGCGGTCGTCGATTCGGATCTGGCTCAAGCGCGCCGCCGCGGATGCCTTATCGGCAACACCGCCGTCGAGCTAGCGGGTAATGACCCAGATTTGGCGCGAAAAATACGGAAGATGCAGGACGAATCGACCGCTTGGTTCGCCCGACGTATCGAACGTGGCCAGCGCGAGGGCGACGTCCGCCCGGACCTCGACGCCGCGGCTTTTGCCGAGCACCTGGCGACGACGCTTGCCGGCCTTCGCGTCATGGCCGTCACGCACGAAGCCGCCACGCTCTACAGGGTGATCGACATGGCCCTGGCGGCGCTTCAAACGAGTTGATCGCCACACACAAAGTGATCGCCCCACAAGGTTGATCGCCACACATGTCAGTAGCTGAGCGCACATGTCAGTAGCTGAGAACAAAGGAGAAATATGAATCTCAACCTCGAAGGCAGAACCGCTCTCGTCACGGGAGCCAGCCGCGGGATAGGCCTCGCCGTCGTCCGCAAACTCGCGGAAGAGGGAGCTCGAGTGGTGGGCGTGGCCCGCACGATCACCCCGGAGCTCGAAGATGCGAGCGCACTCGCCATTTCAGCCGATTTATCGACGCCGGGCGGCGCCGAAGCGGCGGTCAAAGCGGCGCTGGCAGAGCTCGGAGGAATCGATATCCTCGTCAACAACGTCGGCGCGGGCGACCCCGATGTCATGAAGCTCGGCGGCTTCCTCGACATTGACGACGCCCAGTGGCACGACCTATTCAATCTGAACTTCTTCAGCGCAGTGTGGATGAGCCGCGCAGCCCTTCCGAGCCTCCTCGAACGCCGCGGCGCAATCGTCAACACTGGATCCATCAACGCCCTCGTGCCCGCGCAAGGGCCGGTCGGCTACAGCGAGGCCAAGGCCGCGCTCGTGGCTTTCAGCAAGCGTTTGAGCGAAGAGTTCGGGCCGCAAGGGGTGCGCGTGAATACGGTCTCTCCGGGCGGGGTCGGCACCGGGCTGTGGCGCGACCCGGACGGTTTCGGTTCGCGCGTGGCAGCCTCGATGGGCATGTCCCACAGCGACCTTCTCTCGGCGATGCCCACCGCATTCGGCGTCACTTCTGGGCGAATCGCCGAGCCTGAAGAGATCGCCGCGCTCATCGTATTCGTAGCTTCGTCGGCCGCTGAGTACCTGGTGGGGGCAAACATCGTCATTGACGGCGGGACGGTCAAGACGGTCTGATTCGGCCGCATCACGGGGGTTCGCCCGGCCCGGGCGGCTCTGGTCAGATCACCCAGTTTCGTTAGGATCGCACGGTTTTGGCCGGAAAATGCGGTTTTGCCGGCCGGGGCGGACGAACCCCGTAAACGCACACGCAGCGCGCCCACGGTCTAGCGTTCAACGCGCTCCGCTAGCGAATGCGCCCGGCGCGCGGCGCTGCAACGTCGCCATTCAAGCGGCCGAATGCAGTTTGGACAGCCGACGTCGCAGCGTCCGCAGGTCGGCGAGCCCGGCCACGGCGGCTATCGGTTTGACGAGAATTTGCTCACCGAAGCGGTAATCCGCCCCGCGCACGAGCCGGTCGGCGAGGTCCGGGCGCAGGCGACGCAGAAGAATCCGTCCTTTGAGCGCATGCACCGAATTGGAGACGATCGCGATGGAATCGGAGTCTTCAATCAGCGGGATCGCATTTTCGATGTTTTGGAGCGTCGATCGACTCTCGCGATCCATGCGGATTGGCCCCGCATATCCACGGGCTCGCGCATATTTTTCCATGACGTCGGCCTCGGGGACGGGCCCCGACACCGCGCCGCCACACAGCACGAGCACATCCGCAGCCGCGGAAGCATGCGCAGTGCCCGCGACCGCCGAAGCACACGCAATACCTGAAACTCCGGGGGTATGTGCAGCGCCCGAAACTGCGGAGGGATGCGCAAAACCAGAAACAGACGCGTCAGCGAAAGCGCGCCCGCTCCTGGAAGCAAACGCTGCGCCAGAACTTTGCCGAACCGGCCTACGGGGAACTGCCGATTCACAGCGGGTTGCCACACCTCGCTGAAAACCAATGCCCCGCAGCCAGGCAGACTCAAGCGAACGGAATTTGGCGCGTTGCCGCCCGGCAGCTTCAAGCGAGCGAAGCCCGGCGCGCACGCGATACCGGTTGACGAAATTCGCGCGAGCACCCCGATTCGCAAAACCCAGCACGACGACGGCCACACGGACATCCGCCGCCCTGCCCGTTTCCATCGCGCCGGCTTCTGCCTCGCCGACGTCGGCCTTGCGAGCAGAGCTCCGCCCCACACCCATTCCTCTGCCGCGTACTCGGCTACGAACTCGTCTGCTCCCCCACTCTTGCGCATTCTCACCTCGGCCCAAACCCTGCCTGCTCGCCCGCCAATGAGCGAATTCGCCCCACGCGAGCAGGGCGGAGGCGGCGATGAGGAAGCGACGCAACATGCTTTCACTTTAGCCGTGCCTGCGTGGCTAATACTTTAGCGGGGCCTAGGCGGCTGACACTTTAGCCGCGGCTAGGAGGCTCACACTTTAGCCGCGGCCGCGTGGCTAAGCGGCCATAACAACACCGGGCCCTATCACCGCTGTTTTCATTCGCATCAGCCCCCTGGACACAGTCCTGCCAGCCTTCTGCAAACTGGCCAGTTCGCGGGATATGAAACCGAAACCGTCGTTGAAAAGCTTGACGCATGAGATTTAAGGATCAAGAAGAACCCTACATCGATCGACAAATCCGCATCGACAGACGAACAAGACCTGACGTTTCCTTCCACCCCCAGAATGCCAAAGCCACAGCCTCCATTTCCGTCCGTCAACTCACTCGCGTATACGAGGTACCGGGCCGAAAAGACGCCCAGGTTCTCGCCCTTGACGGCGTCGACGCCGATTTCCCCGAAGGGAGCTTCACCGCGGTGGTCGGAACCTCGGGTTCGGGCAAATCGACCCTGTTGCATTGCATGGCGGGCCTCGACGAGCCCACGAGCGGACGCGTGACGATGCTGGGAAGCGCAACCTCTCAGATGAAAGCCGCCAAACGGGCAACGTTTCGGGCAAGGCACATCGGATTCGTATTCCAGGAGTACAACCTCATAGCCTCCTTGACCGCGGCGGAAAACGTGTCGATGCCTTCGCGACTTGCCGGGCGGCCGCTTTCCAAAGGGCAGATAAATGCGGCGCTCGATGCGGTCGGCTTGCGGCATCGCGCGAATCTGAAGCCCCATCAGCTTTCCGGCGGCGAACGTCAGCGTGTGGCCATCGCCCGTGTGATGGCCAGCGAGCCGCGCATCGTCTTCGCCGACGAGCCCACCGGCGCGCTGGACCTCGACTCTACCGGCGTCGTCCTGGATTGGCTTCGTCAGCTCGCCTCACAGGGAACCACCGTGGTCATGGTCACGCACGACGTCGAAGCCGCTGCTCTGGCGGACTCCGTTGCGGTTATGAGCGGCGGCCACCTAGCGACGTGGTCAAACTGCCGCGACGCCCAGCAAATCGCCGACCTCGTCCACGCTGCCCGTACGCGCTAAGGGAGGAAAAGATGTCAACCTTGATGTGGAAAGATCTGCGTCACCATGCTCGCCAATGGCTGTGGTCGCTGCTGGTGGCCACGGCGGGCGCCGCCGTTGTGGGGATAATCGTCATCGCGTGGTGGAGCGCCACCCAGTGGTCCCTGGAACACGGCAATGGAGAGCATTTACGCGCCAGCAGCCTGATCGGCAGCAGTCTGGTGGGATACGCGGGCACCGCGACGGCAATCATCATATCGACGACGCTGGGTCTGACGGTTGCGGCCCAGCAGCGCTCGCACGCCCTGTGGAAGGTGCTCGGAATTCCGGGCAGCCGCATCCGCGCGATCATCCTGTGGCAGGTTTGCGCCGTCGGAGTGATCGGAGGCCTGCTGGGCGGACTGCTCGCCCTGCCGCTGGCGCGAATCTATCTGCTCACGTGGAGGGAATTCGATCTGTTCCCGCGGGATCTTCCCCTGTCGATGCCAGTTTTCTGCATACCGGCGACGGTGCTCGTCACGGCTCTGTTCAGCGTGCTTGGAGGCCTCGGGGCAGCACGGCGGGCCGCCAACGTGCCCGAGATGCAGGCTTTGCGCGAGGCGACGGCCCCGACCACGCGAACGAGGCTGTGGCAATGGATAGCAGCCGGAATTCTGCTGATCGGTGTGGTTATGCTGCCTATACTCGTCAATCTCCCCGCCGACATTCTCGAAGGGGGCAGCACCAGCAAAGCCGAAGTCGCTGAAATAAAATCGCCGGGCGGACGTGCGCTTATGGGCGGGGGCATCGGGTTTATCGCCGCCTTGGCGGCGTTGTTCATCCCGAATTGGACGCTTCGCCCCCTGCTGGCCCGGTGGACAAGCCTGATTCCAAGCCGCAGCCCAGCCTGGTTTTCGGCACGCGCGAATGCGCGCCATCGCTCGGCTCTCAGCATGACGACGATCGTGCCCTTCGCCATCGCAGTTTCGATGACGGGCACCATCCACGCCGTGAGTGGCGCGGCGCGTTCAGCCGGTATAAACAACGGGGTCAACGGCTTTCTGACGATCATGGTCCCGATTTTCTTCATAGCCGGGATCGGGGGCGTGGCGAACATCGCGATGGTCGGGCGAACTCGTCGTCAAGAGGGAGCGTTGCTCGGAGTGATCGGAGCGCGGCCGGGCACCGTTCTGCGGTCCACCACCCTCGAAGGGGCGATATACGCCGGAACCGGGATCCTTTTCGGATTGGCGACGACTTTGCTCAGCGCGGTCTGCGCTACGGCGATGTCGGGAGGCGGGGCAGAGATGTTCGCCTCCGCTATTCCCGTGAAGTTCCTGTTGGCGGCCATGGGAGCGTCGCTGGTTTTGGCTGTCGCCACCACATACTTGCCTGCTCGGCTCGATCGCCGCGCCTTGATGGACAATCTGCGCCAGCCGGTGTGACGGACGATCGGCCGACCGGCACAAGAACGGGCTGTCTGAGCCGGTCGGCGCGGCCACGGACGATCTGAGCGAACCAGAACAACGGACGACCCGTGCCGACCAGAACAACGGACGACCCATGCCGGCCAACGCGACGGTTCCTCTGCAGCGGCAGGCATAACGGTGCGCCTCGCTAATCGGGGGGCGGCGCCTGCGACGTCGGCCCCCGGAGGCCAGCCCAGGCAGAGCCGGGCCGGCCTCCGTTCGTCGGCGAGGCCCGTCAGGCCACGGGCACGCAGACTTCCGTCACGTACTCGTCCGTGTTCTGGGTGCCGGCGGGGCCCACGAGGTAGCGGTTGTACATCGGCCCCGCGAACTCGAGCCCGGAGGCGGCGATGTACTCGGCCAGCTCCTCGTTGACGGGCCCGAACTGGTCGTAGCCACCGCGGAACGTCGCCACGGCGACCTTCTGCTCTGGGATCTCGCGGATTGTGAGCGGGTCGGCCGCGACGGCGTCGGGCCCCACGGGTTCCCACACCTCGATGTCGACGTCGGCCTCGCGGTACTCGAGGTCGTGGAAGGTGGCGCCGCAGAGCCCACTGGCAAGCGGGATTCCCTGGGCCCTGATCGCTTCCATGGCTGCGATCCACGCCTTGTGCTCGTCGGCGTAGGTGTCGATCGTCGTGCGCAATGCGACCACTCGCTGCGCCGGATGGGTGGTGACGGTGATTTCGGCCATGATGGCCCTCCTGTTCGTTTGTGAGATGAGTCGGTCAATCTCGGCGATGCGGCGGCGGGCGGCCTCGGCGTCGGCGATGAGCTGATCGCGCTGAACGGCTAGCGCGCGGCCCAGAGCCTCTGGGTTCTCGCGCAGCGGAAGCAGGGCGGCTATGGCGGAGACGGAGAAGCCGACGTCGCGAAGCTGGCGAATCAGCGTCGCTTCGCGCACCTGCGAGGCGACGTAGAACCTGTGGCCGGTCACGTCGTCCGTGGCCGCCGGGGTCAGAACGCCGTTGGCGTCGTAGTAGCGCAGCATCCGCGCAGACAATCGTGTGAGCGTTGAAAACTCACCGATGCGAAGCAGTCTCGTCTCGGTCATGGCTCCATCTTCCGGCTTGACACCGTGTCAAAGGCAAAC
>CAUSGP010000121.1:0-6985 GCA_963531075.1 uncultured Actinomycetaceae bacterium
CCCTATTCATCGTCGAAGGGCGCTTCCGACCTGCTGGTGCGCGCATGGGTGCGTTCTTTCGGCGTCCCGGCAACGATTTCAAACTGCTCGAACAACTACGGCCCCTACCAGCACATCGAGAAGTTCATCCCTCGCACGATCACGAATATGATCGACGGCATCCGCCCGCGCGTCTACGGAACCGGCGAGCAGGTGCGCGATTGGATCCATGTGCGCGATCACAACACCGCAGTGTGGGAGATCATCAATAAGGGACGCATCGGCGAAACCTATCTCATCGGGGCCGACGGCGAGAAGAACAACCTCGAAGTGGTTCGGATGATCCTCGCGGAATTCGGCCGCGAACCCGATGATTTTGACCACGTCAACGACCGCCCCGGCCACGATCAGCGTTATGCGATCGACAACTCCAAACTCATCGAGGAAACCGGCTGGAACCCGACCTTCCCCAACTTCGCGGCCGGCCTGCACGACACCGTCGAGTGGTACAAGGCGAACGAGGAATGGTGGCGTCCGCAGAAGGAAGCCGTCGAGGCCAAGTACGCCAAGACTGGGCAGTAAGCAGGACCAGGCAGTAGGCAAGAGCGGACAGTAAGCAAGAGCGGACAGTAAGCAAAGAAGTGGGGCGGTGGATATCCACCGCCCCACTTCTTTGCTTACTTATCAATCCGGGTCAAAGCCGCCTCGGCCCAAGCCAGAGCCAACGGTTCGGGCCTGCAACCGAGTCGGCCTCAACCAGTACCCGGCCAACAGCCGAGATCGCCGTGCGATCATCCCCTGCGCACACCGAAAGTGTCGACCCGGTCTCCATCCCAATCGCCGACGAAGGCTCGATCGCCGACGCGGCCATAGTCAATCACCCTGTCGGCGTCGCCATTGTGGATGTGATTCGACACGTAGAAGGTCTTGCCGCGGCGCACCGCCAAGGCATCCTTCGCCGAGCCGCCGAAGTGGCCGACGAACACCTCGTCGTCGGACCGCCCGTAGGGAACGACCTTGTCAGCCACCCCGGAGGATATTGTGTTGCGGATGTGGTATTGGTTTCCGCGGCGCACGGCAAAGGTATCCTTGCCGTCACCGTCCCAATCGCCCACCATAACCGTGTCGCCGGGTTTGCCGTATGCGATCGTCTGATCAGCCGTTGAGGAGCCCATGCGGTTCGATATGTGGAAGACGTTTCCGCGGCGCACGGCTAGCGAATCCTTGCCGTCGCCGTCCCAATCGCCTACGTAGTACTCGTCGCCGGGAATACCGTATGCCGCGTCAAATTTGGGCGAGGCGGTGGGGGCGCTGACATTGTTCACCGCAAAGGTGTTGCCGCGACGCAGCGATACGGTGTCTTTGCCGTCGCCGTCCCAGTCCCCGACAATCTCCACATCCGAACTGCGACCGTAGGCAAACGTGTGGGTGGCGTTCCAACTCCAGTCGGTGTTCAGGTAATACGTGGGGGACGGCTGCTTGGCTGGCTTCCAGGCGGAAGCCGCCACAGCAGTACCCATAATCTTCTGGTATTTCGCCGCTGTCGCAGCGCGAATCTGATCGAGGAAACCGTAGATCGCTGCCGGGCAAGCGGTGGACTTGACGTCCTTGTGGCCGACGATGCGCGGCAGAATCGTCCCAGCCTGGAGTGCCGCACCCGTGCCCGAGGGAACTCTCATCGTCCCTTGGCTGTTGGGATCGACGCCGCCCAGGGCGAAGCGCGCAGCGATAACGTCCGAGAACGTTTCGAGGATGAGCGGGGTGACATTGCTCGCCGAGTTATACGTGCCCAGAACCGAAATGCCGAAGGTTCCCTGATTGCGGGGAGCCGCATGCGCCCCCGTCACAACCTTTCCGTGCGGCGCCTCAAGCGTGCCGGAACGCCCTTCCCATCGACCGCCGTACTTGTCGATAAGCACGTTGTACCCGATGTCGCCCCATCCGCGCGTGATCGCGTGGTAGCCGTAGATGCCGCGGATCGTCGCGGGAACCTGCGCTTGAGAGTAGTTGTTCGATCCCGCCGTGTGATGAACGATCGCACCTTCAAAATTCTGGTACGAACGCGGCCAAGCCATCTTCGACTCGTCCGCACCCCATGCGGAACGCGGGTGGATGCTCGCCAGCATATCCGCGGCGGCGATCTGCGGTCTCGTCAGGTTTCGTCGAGTCGCTGTGACGTTGACGGCCGTGCGAGCGCGGCCCGCGGTATGGGACGTCGAATTCGCCGCGGCTGCGCCAAACTGCGACGTCGAACCCACGCCTGCGGCCCGGCCCGAACGAATCGCCTGTTCCTCATCGGGATTGGCAACCGGCTGGGTGAGGGTGCCTACAGAGGGCTGCTGCGAGGGCGCCACCTCCTGAACTTGCCCCAGCTTCTTCGTCGGCCCCTGGCCGTTGAGAAGATTGACGGCCAGCCCTGCGGGAAGGTTGCCGCTTCCCTTGATGCGAATCTGCACGCCGGTCGATCCGCCCGAAATGTTGGCCTCGGTTCCCGGCCGTCCCTTGTCGTCCTCTTCAACGGAAAGGACGTACCAGTCCGACCACCCCGTGGCATCGAGCGTGCGCATTTCGACGGTGGCGCCGCCGGGCAGAGACTGGCCTTTGTTCCAAGTCAAACCGGCGACGGCGAATTGATCCACGGCCAAAGGGTCAGACATGAACAGATAGCCGTCCGGTGCTCCGGCCGAGGAGCCTTGCGCGGGCGTCGACTGATTCGAATCGGACTGGCCAGCTTCCGGTTGCCCGGTCTGCGACTGTTCGCCGCCCGGTTGATTGGGCTGGGGTTGAGCCGGTTGGCCGGATTCGCCCTGACCGGATTGTTCGGCTCCCGCTTGACTTGGCTCAGACCCCGGCTGGGCGGCATCGTCCCGTCCCGATTCAGTTGGCGTAGACGGTACGTTTTTCTCGGACGTTCCCGCAGACGTCTCACCCGTCCCGGAGGGTTGAGACCCGTCTGTCGAACCGTCGAGCGCGTTCGGCTGAACGCTTCCGATGTGTGCGGTCAGGTGCGTACTTCCGCTTTTGACACCGGATGCGGCGGCGTTCTTCGGCTTCGACGCGGCGGCGTTTTTCGCTTGCTGCCCCGGGGCGCCGTTCCGTGTTCTCGACGCCTCCGAAGAACTTGTGTGCGCATCGGCCTGCCCGCCATTTTGCGCGTCGGCCTGCGGCGCCGTCAGTTCGGCTTGCCTTCCCGTCTGGGTCAGGTGACCCGAACCGTCCGTGATCGCGAGTATCTGCGTTTTTTCTGAACCGCCGGTGGGTTGGGCGGGCAAGGACCCGCTAGTCGCCGGGCCTTGCCTCCATGTGGCTTCGGACCGCTGAGCGGCCGGCGCATCGGACGCAAAAACGGGTGCGCCCGCAAAGATGAGCGACGCGGCCAAAGACAGACCAGCGAAGCTTCGGATAGTCATATCTCTCCTCCAATATGTGTGCCTCTTTCTGCCTCCATGAGAAAGGGTAATCCACTATACATCACATAATTAACAAAACGCACTTTTGTCACTTTTGCAACAATTCGCCCTCATACCTCACCATGTGAGGTATGAGGGTTCGACTAAACGAACAATTGCCAGCCGGACAGCAGTCAACTGAGACGTCACCCCACCAGGTGGGTGCCCACAGGCGCTTTGGCTAGCAAACCTCTAGCAAACGCATCGAAGTGAGGTTTTCGAAATCCGAAATGATCTTCGAAATCCGAAACGATCCTGCTCAACGCCGATGGCCGACCTCGCAAGTCAAGCGCGGTTTAACCAAGCGTAGGTTCCTAACCTAGGGATTTCTTGGAAGTCTGCCGCCGCGACAGCCGCACAAGAAGCTCCTCGCGCGCCCTCAGCCCCGCCCTGAGCGCCCAGCGCAACGGCGCTTGATAAGGCTTGTCGTATACGCCGTCGAGGTAATGGACGGCCGAGCGGTGATGCGCACGGATCATGTTCTCGGGCTTGTTCCTCCAACTTGCGCCTTGATCGTGAACCACTTCAGCGTCGGGAACGAAAACGCTTTGCCACCCGGCGGCGGCAAGTTGTTCGCCCAGAGTCGTGTCTTCGAAAAACATGAAGTAAGACTCATCGAAACCACCGACGGCCTCGAATGCGTCGCGTCGAAGGAGCAGGCACGATCCAGAGAGCCAGTCGACAGCATGGGCTCGGGTCGTATCCGCATTTTCGCGATAAGCACGAGAAAACGGGTTACTCGGCCAAACGCCGACCAGGAGCGCGTGCCCGATCCCGGAAACAAGCCGCGGGAATTTACGAGCCGAGGGATAGACGGCTCCCTCGCGGTCGCGCACAAGCGGCCCAAAGGCTCCGCCTTTGGGCCAGGCGGCCGCGGCCTCGATAAGTGCGTCGATAGAGCCTGGAAGAAAGACGACGTCGGGATTGACCACCACGATCCACTCGGAATCCATCGACTCTCCCTGCGCCTTCGCCCCACGGTTCACCGCGGTTCCGTAGCCCAGATTTCGCCCCGGCCGCACAATGGAAGCGCCGTAAATCCGCCCGACGGCGTCGACGACTTCGCCAGCGGCGCCGTTGTCCACTATCACGACGTCGGCCTTTCTTTGCGTGGCCGCAAGAACGGACTCGGCCCACAACGCAAGCTCTTCGCCGGGGTTGAAGGCGACGGTGACGATTCTCAAGTGTTCGGTGCTCACTGGATAAGACTAACCTCCCGGGCCCGGTTCCCGGATCTCGCATCCGCCCGCCGTTCAACCTGCAGCCTAAGTGGCGCACGACCGCGACCGGACCGGGGCACCATCCTCAACTTCGTCGGCTGTGAATGTTGCTACATTTCGAGGAAGCTGGCACTTGGCGTCCCAGTTGTCACAACCGTCCCGTCAGCAACCGTTATGCCGCAGATGCTCCGCGAACTTCTGCCGCAGTGCGAACCTTTGCGAGTCACCGGCGGCCGTCTCCCGATTCCATCGACAAAGGGCGCGGCCTCCTCCCTTCTCGGCACTCCTACAGGAACGGCACGTACCATTGACGTCGTGAGTAAAAAAGAGCGCGATGCGGCCCATATGGAATCCGGCCGTCGGCCACGCCATATCTTCAGAATCGCGGGGTTATGCCTCACCGCGATTCTCTTGACGGGCGTATGCACCGTCGCTTTCATGTATGTAAAGATTCAACAGAATATCGAGCAGTACGACCCTGATTACAACTCCAAGCGTCCTACGGTCGATCCGCATGCTGGCGAATCCGTCAACTTCCTACTCATAGGCTCCGACTACCGGAGCGGAGAATCTGACGTCGACGGCGCCGGATCCTCGGGCGACGTCGTGGGAATGCGCTCGGACACCACCATGCTCGTCCATATTTCTTCCGACCGAAAGCGCGTCGAAGTCGTCTCGATCCCCCGCGACACTCTGGTCGACATTCCCGAGTGCAAAGTCAGGGATAAAGAAGACAAAGACAAAGTCCTTTACAAGACGAAGCCTCAGAAGAACGTCCGTTTCAACTCCGCTTTCGCTTCCGGAGGCGCCAAGCTCAACACGGGATCGGCAGCTTCCTGCACGATCAGCGCTTTCGAGAAACTCAGCGGTTACAAGGTTCGCGTCGATAATTTCGTAGTCGTTAACTTCGCCTCCTTCAAGGGCATCGTCAATACGCTCGGCGGAGTTCCCGTCTACTTCCCCGACGACGTCAATGACAAAGAAGCCGGACTCAAAGTAAAAGCCGGGTGCCGCCTTCTTGATGGGGATCAGGCTCTGGCGCTTGCCCGTGCACGCAAGAGCCTGGGCGACGGTTCGGATCTGGGCCGCGTGGGCAGGCAGCAGGAACTCGTTAAAACGATCCTGCTCCAAACCATGGAACTCGATATCCTCTCCAACGTTGACAAGCTCTACGGAATCCTCAAGACGACCACGAAAAACGTGGAAACCAACAAGGGCTTCGGCGACATTCCGAATCTCGTGGGCCTGGGCTCCTCCCTGCAGAATATCGCCATCAGCAACGTCAAGTTCATGACGATGCCTTTCGAACAAAAGGGCTCGTACGTCGTGCAACGCAAGGAGGCCAGCAAGCTGTGGGAGAGCATTCAGAAGGATAAGCCCGTCACAATGAAGGTCGACCCGGCCGAAGGCACGGTCACCGACACATCGGACGACGTCGCTTCGTCCCCGTCAACCGGATCGGAGGCAAAGGCCGAATCGGGCACCGGGGCCAAAGCCAATCCGGCAGCGGTTTCCAGTGATGCCTCGACATCTCACAAGCCCTCGAAGTCTGCCTTGAAGTCCCCCTCCGCTACAAGCACCAAGACTCCGGTTTGCACGAAGGAGAACGCCAAGTAGGCGGAAGCCCACATGACTCAACCTCCGTCTTTCGAGCCCAATAGAAAAGCCTCACGTCCGGATTCTTCCGGTGCGAAAGAAGTGGGAGGCGGCACGGGCTCAGCTAAATCTGGTTCGAGGAGCGCGAGCGGAAGCAGCGCTCCGGGAAGCACATCGGATCAGCTCAAAGAATGGGCTGCTCTCGACGGACGCCCTCCTCAGCGGCGACGTTCTCTTCTCGAGAGCGAGTTGGGAATCGAGCCTGGTAAGCACCGAGGCGCCGCGCAGTCGACCTCTCGCGGTACGCATCGATCGAGTTCCCAACCTTCGTTGAGCCCGGAAAGTTACCCGTCGAGCGCGCTCGGGCACGGTCGCGGGACGGGCACTTCGACGGGGGCATCGGGGCCTTCCCGGTCGGCGAACCCCGGATCAACCAACTCCGGCAGATCGGGAGACATCAGTGGTCAGGCGTATTCGGCACGTTTCGGTTCGGCGAATCCACCCAGGCCAGGCGCTTCTTCAGGCAGGCCCGGCTCTACCAGTACGGCCAGGCCCGGCGGAAGCGCGCAGCGTCTAGATGACGATCCCGCGGGAACGCGAAGCGCGGGCGCGCCGAACCGGCCTCAGTCGTCCGCGCGCCCCGGGGCATCGAACATCCCACCGGTTTCCTTTCCGCCGAGCTCTGGCGAGTCGCCGAACCCCAATGAACAATCTGGTGCGGCGGGAGAGTTTGGCGGGCCA
>CAUSGP010000122.1:0-6968 GCA_963531075.1 uncultured Actinomycetaceae bacterium
GCATCCCGTAGTAGGAGAAGCGCTCCCACATCTCCACGTTGAGCATCCAGGGCAGCCCTCGGGGTTGACCGCACAACCCGCGGTCCTCGCACGATGGCGTTGTTCGCAGGGTGCTGGGGCACCACCGGCTGGTGATCATGTGTCCGGCACCGACGACGTCGTCCTCGACGCTAGTCGGGGAAGTTGGCATAACAGCTCTTCCTTTCTGTGAACGGGCACGGCAAACAGCCGAACCGTTAGCGCCTGACGCGTGAACAGGCGCTATTCGTGTACCCTACACCGTTCGCGCGGTCGTCCGCTGCACAAATGTGGAGGAAATCGGGTCGCAATTGGGCGATGATTGGGCAAAAATCGGCCGGCAAACGGGCAAAAATCGGCCGGCAAACGGGCAAAAATCGGCCGACAAACGGGCGACAAGATCGCGAAAAGGCCTAGCCCAACACCGCGAAAAGGAAATTGGCGACCACGGGTGCCTGTGTCGTCGGCCCGTCGTGCCGTATCAGTCGCGCTCGTGCACCAGGATGAACTTCCCGATCGTCCCTCCCGAGCGCAGCGCGGTCAAGGCCCGGGCGGCGTCGGCGATCGGAAGCCTTTCCTGGACGGGAACGGTGACCTGACCCGTTGCCACCAGCGTGAGAGCGCGACGCAAATAGGAACCGACGATATCGGGGTGGGCGTCCCCTAAGCCGCCGATATTGAAGCCGAGAATGCTGATGCCCTTTGACCACAGCGTGTTGGTGCTAATCTGCTGATCCCCCGCCTGGGCGGCGTCGCCGAGCGCAAGAAGCCGGCCCTCGAAGCGCAACAGCCTCAGGCTCTCCGGCCGCGCGGGGCCGGAGACAGGATCGACGATCACGTCGAACTGGCCGGAATCCTTGCTGGGAAGCCTCTCGCGGAGCCACACCTCGTCATACCCGAGATCAAGGGCAACCTGGCGTTTTTGCTCTGAGCCGACCACCCCCACGACCCTGCCCGCGCCAAACAGCCGCGCGATCTGGCCGAACTGGGTGCCCAACCCTCCCGCCGCGGCCTGCACCAGCACATGCTCGCCAGGCTGAATGCGGACGGTCCGCTCTAGGGCGGCCAAGGCAGTCGTGGTGTTCGAGGGAACGATCGACGCCAGAGCGGGATCCATCCCGGGAGGCAAAGGAATGGTGAGCGGAGCCTTCGCCAAAGCCACCTGCCCGTAGCCGCCCGCGCCCAAAATAGTGATCGGCGCGGCCACCGGTTCTCCGACCGACAATCCTTCCACGCCTACTCCAAGCCTGCGGACGCGACCTGACGCTACGAACCCCGGAGTCCAAGGAAGCGGCCGAGAGGCCAGGCCCTCCGCGAACAGCGCCTCGACATAGTTCGCCCCCGCATATTCGACGTCGATCGTGACCTGACCTCGCGCCGGCCTGGGGACCGGCGCTTCCTGGTACACGAGGCCCTCGGGGCCTGTGTAGCTCGTGATCTGAAGAGCTTTCATGATTGTTCCTTTCGTGGGCCGGCTGTTGTTGTTTTAGAGCTGGTTTACTGTTTTAGAGCCGGTTTACTGTTTTGCAGCTGGTTTGTTGTTTTATAGTCGGCTCATTACTTTGGGGTTCGCTTGTTGTTTTGGTCAGATTGCTGTTGATTTTTCCGACTCGGTTCCAGCGGCGTTATCGCTCTCTCTCGTGCACCAGCACCACTTTGCCGACGGTTGCACCCGTCTTCATTTCGGCCAGGATCCGCGGCGCATCGCGGATTGGTGCGCGCTCGGCGAGGTGCACCCTCACCTGACCTGAAGCCACGAGGTTGAGTGACCTCCGCAGGTAGACGCCCACCGTGTGCGGATTCGCCGCCGTGAACGCCCCCAGATTGAAGCCGATGATGCCGATTCCCCTGAGCCACAGCGAATTACTCGAAACCATAGGATCCCCGGCCTGCGCGGCGTCGCCGACCGCCAAAAGCCGCCCGCCAAGCCTTAACAGGTCAAGGCTCGTCTGCCGCGCCGGTCCGGCCACAGGGTCCACGACGACGTCGAACTGCTGGCCCGAAACATCACCGAGCTCGGTGCGCAGCCAGACCTCGTCGTATCCGAGGTCGAGTGCGGCCCTTCGCTTGCCTTCGCTCCCGACCACGCCGACAAGCCGGCTCGCGCCAAGCAACCGCGCGATCTGGCCGAATTGCGAGCCCAAGCCGCCGGCCGCGGCGTGTACCAGCACGTGCTCGCCGGGCTGCAAGCGCGCGATGTGCTCGAGCGCGAGAAGCGCGGTCGTTGTATTCGAGGGAACCGCCGCAGCCAATACCGGGTCCATGCCTGGCGGCAGAGGTGCGACGAGGTTCGCGTTCGTGACGGCTACCTGGCCGTATCCGCCACCGCCGTTGATCGTCAGTGCGACGACGGGGTCGCCCGGTGCGAGGGCTTGATCAGGCGTTCTGGGATTACCGGGCGCGGGCCTTGAGGCGGCATTTGACGATGCGTCAAGCGGGGCGGAGTCGAGGCTGGAACTCGAATCCAAATCGATTCCCAAATTCGGTTTCGCGAGCTGCGAACCCAGCGCGCGGACGCGGCCAGTCACCTCCAGCCCGGGAACGTGGGGGAGCGGCAGATCGATCAGGCCGTCGGCAAGCAAGGCTTCGATGTATCCGACACCGGCATATTCGACGTCCAGGGCTACATCTTCGGGGCCCGGTGCGGGTGGCGGCATTTCTGTGTACCGCAATCCGTCGGTCCCGTCGAAACTGGCTATTTGCATGGCCTTCATCGTGTTCTTTTGGCTTTGTGCGTTCCCCATGCTTTGATTCATGGCGTCCTCTCATTCTTGTTTAAGTTACCTGTATAGTATAAGTAACCTTAAACAAGAATTGTTTGAGTGCGCAAAGCCGTATGTCTGAGAGCGTAAAATCCCACGTCGCACAGCATGTCCCGAAAAAGAATGGAATCGTTGTGGCAATCGCTGCGGTGTCTTTCGTTATGGCGACGGCGGCGGCGTCTCATTCTGTGTCTGCATTCGCAGTGACGACGCGGCATCCGCGACGGCGGCATTCGCAACGATGGAGCTCCTGAATATAACGATGGAGCTCCTGAATATGAAAGAAAGGACCGAAAACAATGGATTCGCGTAAAAGTGCACCGCGATCTTCTATGAGCGCGGCCGAAAGGCAGTGGCCTGCCGACATGCAGGCTGCGCTGGCTGTTCATGCCGAAGGCGATCGGGGAACAACGCCTGAACCAAATGTGCAGGCTGCAACACGCGGAACAGGCGCAGAGGCGGTGACGCGTGGGGCAGACGTGCAAGTCGGAACGCGTGAGCTGGGTGCCGGCGGTCCGCGCGTGATGCCCATCGGCCTCGGCTGCATGGGTATGAGCTGGATTTACGCGGAGAGCGGCCGCGACGACGCCGAGTCCGTCAGGGTCATCCGCGAGGCGCTGGACTCCGGCGTCGGCTTGCTCGACACCGCGGCCCTGTACGGGGACGGGCACAACGAACGGCTCGTCGGCCGGGCCGTCGCGGGCAGGCGGGACGACGTCGTCGTGGCGACGAAGGGCGGGCTGGTCGTCGACGACTTGGCGACAAAAAGCATCCACCGCGACGGCCGCCCGGAATCTCTGCGGCGGCATGTCGAGGGCAGCCTTGAGCGGCTCGGCGTCGAACGGATCGACCTGTACTATCTCCACCGCGTCGACCCGAACGTGCCGCTCGAGGAAAGCTGGGGCGCGCTCGCGGAGCTCGTCGCCGAAGGGAAACTGGCCCGAATCGGGCTTTCCGAGGTGACCGTGGCCCAAGCGGCCGCCGCCCACGAAATCCATCCGGTGGCGGCGATCCAATCCGAGCTGTCGGTGTGGACGCGCGATCCGCTCGGTGGGAAAGCGGCAGGGGACGTGCAAACCCGAATGGGTGCGGACGCTAGCAGGGCGGGCACGAGCGGGCCGGCCGGTGGTAAAGCAACCGCCCCGAAGGTAGCCGATGGCAATGGGGCGGATGGCAAGGCGACCGATCGCAAGACGATCACCGGTAAGGCGACCGCTGGAAATGGTGCGGCTGAGGCTGAAAAAAGCACCGCCGCGGGAGCCCGTGCCGAGGCCGGTGGCAACCTCCTTGCGTGGACCCTGGCCAACGGCGTCGCCTTCGTGCCGTTTGCACCGCTCGGACGCGGCTACCTGACCGGAACGCTTGCCCCGAACACATTCGAAAGCGGCGATATTCGTTCCGTCAATCCGCGCTTCACGGCCGAAGCATTCGAACGCAATCGAGCGATTGGGGAGGAAATCGCGAGCATTGCTGCGGTGTACGGGGCGACGTCGGCCCAAGTCTCCCTCGCGTGGCTGCTGGGCCTGGCCGACAACGTCATACCGATTCCCGGGACCCGCAGCGGCAAGCACCTGGCCGAGAACCTGGAAGCTGTTAGCCTACGGCTGTCCGACGCCGAACGCGAGCGCCTGGACAGGCTTCCTCAGGCCTACGGCTCACGCTACTGACCCACGTGGGACGTGACATTGGGAGCGTTCTTCGAGTGGTCTTTGAATGTCTATATCCGCTCCGAGGCGGTGCCTACAGGCAAGGTCTTCTGTTTGGGTAAGCGTACTGGAGAATTCCTTGCTCCAGTGCCAAGGCAGGCTTGCCTCGACACGTTGTTAACCTTGACTAGTTCGGATACACTAAAAACATCACGACCGGTTCCGCTGCTTCTCGGAGCAGTCCAGGGCCGGTCCTCTTTTTGTGATCTGTGTTAAGAGGTGGAGCGTGCCGCAGCCATCTAAGACGTTCAAGACGCATAGCGAACAAATCGCACTGCTGCGCTGTCGCGGCATGCAGATTAATGACGTTGCCTACGCTCGGCGAGTCTTGGAACGCGTTAACTACTACAGGTTCTCTGGCTACTGGTATCCCTTCCGGCAACTAGATTCTGATGTCCGCCACCGGCTTGATGTCTTCGTCGACGGCACCAACTTCACCGATGTCGCCGCGTTGTACGATTTTGACGAACGTCTTCGCTCGGCCGTGTTCGACTGCTTGACTCCAGTGGAATTGGCTTTAAAGGCAATGCTCGGACACGAGCTTGGGCGTCTTGACCCGCTCGTCCACCTGCGCCCAGCGTTGTTAGGGCCAGGAGCCCGTCAGAAGCGTTCGGCCGCAAAACCGTCGCAGCAATATCAGATGTGGCTAGACCGATATAATAAAAAGCTGTCCTTTTCTCGCGAAGATTTCGTCAAGCACCACCAGCGGAAGTATGGAGGGCAGCTCCCAATCTGGGCAGCCGTGGAAGTTATGGACTGGGGTTCGCTGGCTTATTTGTACCAGTTGTCACCAATTGCTGTCTGTGACGTCATCGCTGCTCGCATGAAACTGACCGCGGCGCAACTTGGGTCATGGATTAGGGCACTTAACATCGTTCGCAACTACTCGGCTCATCATGCCCGCATGTTTAATCGGGTCTACACACTTAAACCGCGCTTGCCCAAAGTAGAAACGCATCCCGAGTTGGCTGCGGCAAAAAAGGCGCTCAACCGATGCTTCGGTCAGCTCACTCTCATTCAGTACTTGCTCACTGTTCTTGGCATCGGGGATCTAACATTGCTTCCGCGCACTCTGTCAACCTATCCGGATATACCTGCGCTCCCCATCAGCCACATGGGAACACCCAAAGATTGGCAAACGCTGCCTCTCTGGCAAAGTTGGACCCCGTGACAGTATCCGCACTTACAGCCTTCGGTTTCGAGCTGTAATTTGTCGGATCTTCAAGAAAGATCAGTCGTCGGGATCAGACTCAGTGTTAACTGCGCTCACCGGGAGATCCGATCTTTCAAGAGCCGCGCTTACGCGCTTGAGCAGCTCGCGCAGCTGCACGCGTTCGTCTGCGCTGAATGCCTGGCCGATGCGCTCATCGACGGTGCGCGCTGTGGCGTCGGCTTCGAGGAGAAGTCTCTCGCCCTTGGATGTGAGTGTCACGACCAGCACTTTGCGGTGGAGTTTCGAAGGCTTGCGGGTCACCAGGCGCTTGGCGGCGAGCTTGTCGAGCGTGGTGCCCATTGTTTGCGGCGTGACCGCCACGGCCCGCGCAAGTTGCGAGGGGGACTGCCCAGGAACGTAGTAGAGCGAGAGCATCGCCCCGTACTGCGCCACCGTCAGGTCGAACGGGCGCAGTGCTTCGGCCTTCGCGGACATCAGCGCCTGCTCGGCAAGCTTGATGTGCAAGCCGAGGCGAAGTTCGGCGTCGGCTGCGAGCTCGCCCTCACCGCGTCGTGGAGCCGGAAGCTTGAACGTCGGATCGCAGGGAAGGCTCCGGGCGGGCGCGGGTTCGACGTCGTCGCGGGTGTCGTCGTCGGCGGAAGGCGAAGCGCCGTCGGGCGACGAGGCGTCAGCCGTCCCAAAAGAAGAAGCATCGGTCACCCCACCAGAATAGGGCACGGCGTCAACGGCTCGGGGAGAGACCGCCACACGCGGCGGTTGCGACAGGCCGTCAGGCCCGCACCAGTTCGACGTCGTCTAGGTTCAGGAAGTAGATGCATTCGGGCGACCAGCCCGAGAGCGTCGTGAAACCCAGCTCGGTCTCGATCGGCAGCCAGGCCCCCGTGAAATAGGTTTCTGCATTGATGTACACCGCGTCATACTCCGCTGAGGCCGCTCGCCAATCGACGAGCACGTCGTTGGGAACCGCAAAGATCGGCGACCTGAGGTGGTAAGGAGTGTGCCCTCCTCTTTCCCGCCGCGCCTTTGCCGGAACGAGGAGGGGATGGCGTTCGACGAGCTTGGCATAATCCTCGACGGTCTCGATCCGATACAGTCTCGCAGGCGAGCGCGCCGCGGATTTCTCTTTGACGGACAGCCGGCAACCGTTTGTCTGTTCGATCGCTTCGTGGACTTCTTTGTTCGAGTCCTCGCTCAGAAGGTCGTGCGACAGCACCGACGCCGGAATTCCGCGTCATCATCTGATCAAAAGCGCGGTTTGCCTTTGACACGGTGTCAAGCCGGAAGATGGAGCCATGACCGAGACGAGAC
>CAUSGP010000123.1:0-6953 GCA_963531075.1 uncultured Actinomycetaceae bacterium
CATCGCCCTGTTGCACCGCCCATTGATATCCTCTCCGTCCGTCCCGACTACCTCGGGCCTTCATGGATAGCCACCTCGTTCGCCCTTTCTGAGGACGACGGCGGATCGCCACCCGGACGCCCCGACGTCGCGGTGCTCGTCCACGAGGTCGACGCCGCCGACCTCGCCGAAAAATCGGGCACGGCGGCCCTGTACCTTCCCGGCTTCCTCGACTCTTTCTTCCACGTCGAGCAAGCCGCCGCGTTCCGCGACCTCGGAATTCCCCTTGTCGGCCTCGACATGCGCCGATGCGGCAGATCCGTGCGGTCGAAGGCTTCCCACGACGATCTGCGCGACATCTATGTGCGCGAGGAAGAAATCGGCCTGGCCATCGCCCATCTGAAATCGCTGGGCGCAAAACGAATCGTGCTGATCGGCCATTCGACCGGCGGGCTGCAGGCCGCGCTATGGGCCGCGGACAACCCGGGGACGGTCGACGCCGTCATCCTCAACTCACCGTGGCTCGACCACAACGGTGGGGCTTTCGAGCGCGGTCCGCTCACGCGGTTCATCGACCGCGTCGGAGCCCGCCATCCCCACCTCGCTTTCAGCCCGCTCATCCCGCGCTACGCCCGTGCGCTCCACGTCGATTACGGAGGCGAATTCCTCTTCGATCCGCGCCACAAGCCGCTCCGCCTCACCGCGGCGCGCATGGGATTCATTCGGACGGTCCGGCGCGCCCAGGCGCGAATCGCCGCCGGTGAGGTGAAGATCGACGTTCCGCTGCTCGTCGCCCATTCCGACGCATCTTCCCGCCGGCCGCGATTCCCCAGCCGCGAGGACCTTGCCATACGAGACTCCGTGCTCGGCGTCGAGGACATGAAACGTTTGGCCCCGCTGCTGTCCGAGCACGTCGACATGCTCGAAATCCCCGGCGGACGCCACGATCTGGCCCTGTCGGCCAAGCCCGCCCGCGAGGCGTACACGCGCGGCGTCGTCGCCTGGGTGAAGAAAACGCTCGGCGACCTAGCCATCGCCTAAACACAATACACAACGTCCTTGATGCCGCAGTGGTCTCGATACCGCAACGGCCGCAATGATCGCAACGATTCGGAGTAGTATCCAGCTATGCGCGATCTATCCAAACCCGTAGTCCCGTCCGACGCCATTCAGCATCGTTTCGCCGAAGAGACGAAGACCCGCGAAGCCGCCGCCGAGCCCGCAGCTTCGCTCGAAGAAGGCGAAGGTTCCCCGGGCGAACTTCGAGAGGCGCTTTCCTCCACCATTCGAGAGTTCGCCGAGCAGATCGTTGAGCTTTCACACTCCGTGCACGACAATCCCGAAGTTGGCTACGAAGAACATTTCGCGGCTTCCACCGTCGCCGACCTGCTCCGGGCCCACGGCATTGAGCCCACGGTCGGAGTCTACGGGATGGAAACCGCCGTGCGCGCCGAGTTCACAGGCGCCGCAACGGCGCATGAAATCGACAGCGGATCCAAAGCGAACCGTGCGCCCGGCGCCTCCAACGCCGGTGACGCCTCCAAAGCCAACGCCGGCGCCACGCCCAACACCAACACCGCCGCCACGATTGCCATTCTTGCCGAATACGATGCGCTGCCGGGGATCGGCCACGGGTGCGGTCACAATGTCATGGCGGCAAATTCTGTCGGAGCGTTCCTCGCCCTCGTCGAACTCGAACGAAAGCGGCCGGGATCGGTTCCGGGCCGCGTCGTCCTCCAGACCACGCCGGCCGAGGAGTGTTCCACCGCCAAGGAAATCCTCGCGGTTCGCGGGATGCTTGACGGCATCGACGCCGCAATTCAAACCCACTCCTATTCCTACGACCTCACGCATCAAACGTGGCTTGGAGTGCGGCGTATGCGCGCGATCTTCACGGGCGTCCCGGCCCACGCGGCCTCCCAACCGTTCATGGGACGCAATGCCCTCGACGCCGCCACCCTTGCCTTGACGGGGTTCGGGCTGCTGCGCCAGCACATTCTGCCGATGGACAGGCTTCACGCGATCGTCGTCGACGGCGGTGACGTGCCGAATATCGTCCCGGAGCGAGCCGAGATCAGCCTTCTGGCGCGTTCGAAGTACCCCGAGACGCTCAAAGATCTGGTCTCGCGGGTCGAGGACGTCCTGCGCGGGGCGGCCCTCATGACGGGAACGGGGCTCGAAATCGTCACCTCCGACACCACGAATGAAATGCCCGTTCGCACAAACGGCCCCCTTACCCGCGCCTGGGTGCGTGCCCAGCGCGAACGGGGACGCGAACCGCTCCCGGCCGGAGTGGTCACCGAGACGATCGCCGCTGGAACTGATTTCGGCAACGTTTCAGTGCGCATTCCGGGCATTCATCCGCTCATCGGAGTCGCTGATTCCAACGTTGCCCTCCATACTCGCGAGATGGCCGCAGCCGCCGGTTCGCCCGCGGGCGACGCCGCGGCGCTGGACGGGGCCTACGGCCTGGCAGCGGTGGCCCTCGATTACCTTCACGACGCCGATCTTCGCGCCGCCGCACACCGCGACTTTGAGGAGGCCGGCGGCGTCATTGACGTCGAGCATTTCTGGGACGAGTGACCGGCATCCCGCGCACGGTCTCCCCTTCGACCCGCCGAGGGAATACAATCGGACGTTGAACGAGCCCGGTGCCCGGCCCCTTCAGCCGCCACGGGTGCCCGTCCACCGATCGAAAGGACAGCATGTCGAAGAAGAACCGCCGCGTGGCGTCGAAAATGTCCCAAAGGCGCGCAACGGCTCCCACGGCGGACCAAACCGTCGGCGCGCAACCGTCGGGCACGCCGAAGAAACCCAGGGCGTCCGTCGCTTTCGTTGAGCGTCCCTTCGAAGGTTTGGCAGCGGAGCCTGACCTCGTCGCCATGCGCGAAATTCTTCCACTGGCCACATTTCCCGTGACCACATCGGAGGAATATGGCTCGGCCAACGTGGTTCTCACAACGATGCTTCCGTCTATGGCCGGCGCGCTGCGCAGGGCTGACGGCGTGTTGCTCGTCGCGACGCAGACAGTCATGAGTTCCGGCGACGCCTCACGCGATATTGCCGCCAGAATCATTGACGGGCGCGACCTGCGCAACGGCGAAGCTCTTCACGTTTCGGATCTGCCCGAACCCGGCCCACGTTTGCAGGACGTAGTCGCGAGCTTCGGCGAGCTGGAACTGCACGAAATTCCGACATTCTGGATGACGGAGGAGGACGCCGCCAAGCCTGAAAACAAGCAGGCTCTGGAAGATTCGCGCTCGCAGCTGATACCCACGAAGGCGGTGGACGGCGTGAACGGGGCTTTCTGGTGTCGCATGAGCCGCGAATTCGTTAGGTGGGTGCGCTCCGAGCCTCGCGACGCCGTTCTAGACGGGTTGGCCAGGCTGCGCGCTTCCGACGATTTCTCTTTCGACGGTTCGCGTTTCGTCGGCGCGTTCAGAGCACTGGGGCTCATCATTCCCGTGTGGGAGCTGCCTCGTGGTGCCGAAGCGGACGAACTTACCGAGCCAATGGCGCAGTTTGCGCCAAAACTCGACGCAGCCATCTCTTCGTCAACTCCTCTCACTCCAGAGGAGAAACGCGCACGGGCGGGCATCGTTTCGCGTCAAGTGACGCTGCGGTGAGCATCCGACCGTCGGAGCACTAATCTTCCAACATTCCAAGCTAGGCTAGACGTGTGACAACCTCCGAGCAGCGCATAGCAGTAGTCATACCGGCGAAGGACGAGCAAGACAGGATCGCTGCCACGATCCGGGCCGCCCGCGCCATTCCTCATGTCGATTTGGTCGTCGTGGTCGACGACGGTTCCGAAGACGAAACCCAGAAGGCTGCCCGGGATGCCGGCGCGACCGTCGTTCGACATTCGGTCAATCGCGGCAAGGCCTCCGCGATGGAAACGGGGGCGCAGGTGGTCGCGATGCGCGATACCGGGGGCCGTCCACCGCGTCTCCTCCTTTTTCTCGACGCCGATCTGGGCGACACCGCAGTCGAAGCTTCACCGCTTGTTGAACCGGTGATTGAGGGACGCGCCGATTTCACCATCGCGGCTCTACCGCCGCAGGAGGGAGCCGGTGGCTTCGGTCTGGTCACGGGCGCCGCGTTCAAAGCGATCAAGCGGACAACCGGTTGGGAGCCCCGCCAGCCGATTTCAGGTCAGCGATGCATGACTCGCGAAGCCTTCATGGCGGCGCTGCCGCTGGCGAGCGGCTGGGGCGTAGAAACCGGCATGACAATCGACTTGCTGGTGGCAGGGTTCACCGTCCAGGAAGTCGTATGCGATCTTAAGCACCGCGCATCCGGAAACAACTTCACGGGTCAGTTGCATCGGGCAGACCAGTACGGGGGCGTGGTGAAGGCTGTGCTCGCCCGGCGCCTACGCCGAATCCACGTGCCGCACGGCAAGAGGAACTCCGCCGGCAGGCCCTACGAGCCGTACAACGCTTACAGGGGTTGACGGCGCGGCACGGTATGACGCCCGCACCGCGCCGCAACCCTTGTGTTTGGTTTCAAAGTAGGCACCTGCTCGGCTCCACGGCGTCGCATCCTCAGCCCGTACCGGCTCCAAGCCCACACTTACATGCGTCCCATGCGAGCGTTTGCCATGCTCCTTAACAAGGCCTGCCCGGCTCCAAGTTTCCGCTCACTTCCTTCCAGCGACGATATCGGAAACTGCTCGTTGTTGAGACGTCGCGTTCTCTTGCTGGCGGCGCCAGATTTCGGCCCGGACGTTCTCCTCGGTCTCCGGTATTCCTTGTTGTTGCAGGGACTTATGGATATCCTCCTGCGTCTCTGCATCCTGGTAATTGGTGCTGTCGAAATAGTTGACGTGATCGCTGTAGCCCTCGTAACCTGGTCCGGCCAAGGAACCCAAGCCAGGGATAAGAAGCGACCCAGCCGCCCCGACTGCAGGAGAGACGGGGTCGATTCCGTGGTTCCCTTCGATGTGTTGGATGCCGGGCACTTCCGTGGGATCGCTGAGCTGGGTCATGTCGGAGCCGGGAGCCAAGCCCATCGGCCCGTTGTTTGGCACGGCGCCGATGATGTCCTGGTCGTTCTTCATGACGTAGACGCTGTCCGAGGGCACGTTGAAATCGGAGACGTCCTTGGCCGGGACTCCCGGCGGCCCGTAGAAGACTCCGGCGTCGACGACGCCGTCGCGCACCTGCGTCAGGGCGTATCCCAGGGTCGTCGAACCGTAGGAGTGGCCTAGGGCGGTGATTCTCGGATCGCCACCCTCCCCGCTGCCCTGCCGCGAATCGTGCAGCCCCTCGAGGAAGTGGGACAAGTCGGCCCCTCCCGCAGCCGCGCGCTCGGTTTCGGACACGGTGAAGAGGCCGTTCGAGCCCGCTCCCGCCTGCGGAGGATCGTATCCGAACCACATGACCGAGGCCGTGTTTCCTCCGGCCGTGCCGGCCACATTGGCCATTTCGGCGGTGTACCCGACGACGTTGTTGTCAACGCTCGTCGTCAACCCGCCCACATGCACCGCTATATTGTCAGCCTTGTCGACGTCGCCTACCGTCACGGCCGCATGGAGCTGATCTTGATTCTCGCCGGACTCGACGGGGTCGTAAAGAAGGAGCTGCGACGTACCGTTGTACTTGGCACCTTCCTCAAGTGCAGTTTTGAGTTTGTCGAGTTCAGCCTGCCTGTTGAGTTCGCTCTTCGCACGGTTGTATTCGTCTTCGCTGCAGGGCGCAGGCACCCCTATTGCGGCAGAGGCCTCCCACTTTTCATAGTCGGCGACTTTCTTCTCGTTGGACTCTTTCCTGCTGTTCAGATCCGCGTAATCCCTGTCCAACCGATGGCGATTGGCCCTGTCTCGAGCCCAGGCGTCGACGCCGTCGAGGTTGCCGATGCGATCCGGTTCTTCGTCGGCGAGCCGTTCTTGCTCCTCGCGGCTGAGCGAATCCCACCATTCGGCCACCGCGCGCGTATCGCTAGTGTCCTCAGGCATAGGCAAAGGCCCATCCAGCGTATGCTTAAGAGAACCTTCCGGCTTAACCTTGCCTTCTTCAATATTGCCCAACGCCTTCGAATATGCCTTGTCTATCTCATCGGCTTTCTTAACCGCCTTCTCAACGCGATCCGCACACTCCTTCACCGCCTTTTGCCTCGCGGCTTTATTCAACTCGTAGGAGGTCCCAGCCGATACGGCTAGGCCCCCTACCGGAAAAAGGTAAGTCGCTGGGTTCATCGCTGTACTCGTAGCCACGTCGCCCCAATCAACACCACTCGTATCCTCCACGGTACCGTCTGGATGAATGGTCAGACCAGAGCCGTCGGCATGCGATTGCGCGTCCCTCACAAGGCCTTCCACTACGCCCATACCCTGCTGCATCGAGGACGTCGCGGTTTTCATCGCCCGTAGGTTGACGATGAACTGAGAAACATCCTTGTCTATTTCCTCCACTCGCGCATCAGCCGCCTGACGCGCCTGACCCTGCCAACTCGTCCCTTTATTAAGCTGGAGAATCTCATGCCCCCACGCTTCAGCATTTCTCTCTCGATTGCATAAGGCGTTGTACTCGCTTTCGAGAGTCGTTTCGTTCCAGTCGGTGATATCGCTCCATTGCATGGAGAAAGTCCTTTCTTAATGCCGATCGGTCGGCAGACGAAGCTCCGGGGGGGCTATCTGTGAAGTTGGATTCGGTCGTCAGGCAGTGGCGGGAGTACGCGTCGAGTCGCCTGAATTCCCAACATGCGGCATGGGGGCCGGAGTTCCCGTTCCCTCGGCTTCCGGCATCGGCGCGGGAGTTCCCGGAGTTTCGACGTTAGGCATCGGAGCCGGACCTGCCGCTGCCCCGTCGGCGTTTCCAGAACCGACAAGCGAACCATAACTGTGCTCAGCCCCCGACATGTGCGCGCCATAGCTATGCCCCATTCCTGCCGAAGAGAAAACCGGGGTGCTCGAACTCTCCGCTTGAGGCATGTGAACCGGATGCCCCGTAACCTCCGCTTGAGGCATGTGA
>CAUSGP010000124.1:0-6935 GCA_963531075.1 uncultured Actinomycetaceae bacterium
GGGGGGGTTCCCAGCACCGGCGAGCTCCCATGCCGCGACGTAAGCGTACTTATCATCGTGGCGCAAAGCCTCACCTTCCGGTGTCTGCGATTCGACCCTGAAGTGGCCTCCGCAGGATTCTTCGCGGTGAAGGGCGTCGATGCACATGAGCTCGCCAAGCTCGAGGAAGTCGGCCACGCGCCCGGCCTTCTCCAAAGAAACGTTGAGTTCCTCGGCTCTGCCCGGAACTTTGACGTTCTTCCAGAAGTCTTCCCGCAGCGCGCGAATTTCGTGAATCGCTTGTCGCAATCCGTCGGCCTCTCGGGCCATCCCGCATCTCTCCCACATGATCGATCCTAGCTTCTTGTGATAGTAATCGACCGAATGCTTGCCGTTGAGCCCCATGAAGGTCGCTATGCGGAGTCTGACTGACTCGCGCGCCTCAACGACAACGGGATCATCGGGAGAAATCGGCTCAAATGGGCCGGAGGCGAGGTAGTCGTTCATGGTGTCAGGAAGCACGAAGTACCCGTCAGCCAGGCCTTGCATCAGTGCAGAAGCGCCCAAGCGGTTGGCGCCGTGGTCCGAGAAATTGGCCTCGCCAGCCACGTACAACCCGTGCACAGAGGATTCAAGATCATAATCGACCCACAGGCCGCCCATCGTGTAGTGAACGGCCGGATAGATGCGCATGGGCACTTCGTACGGGTCGTCATCGGTGATCTGCTTGTACATGTCGAAAAGGTTGCCGTACTTGGCGGAAACCGCGGCCTTGCCCATGCGGTTGATCGCATCGGCGAAGTCAAGGTAGACGCCCCTGGCGACGCCGTCGATCTTCGGCCCCACCCCGCGGCCCTCGTCGCACATGTTCTTCGCCTGACGTGAAGCGATGTCTCGCGGAACGAGGTTGCCGAAAGACGGATAGATTCGCTCGAGATAGTAGTCGCGGTCCTCTTCGGGAATTTGACGAGGATCCTTCTCACAATCTTCAGCGCGTTTGGGAACCCAGATACGCCCGTCATTTCGCAAAGACTCCGACATGAGTGTCAGTTTCGACTGATAGTCGCCATGCTGCGGGATGCAGGTCGGGTGAATCTGCGTGTAGCACGGGTTAGCGAAGTATGCGCCTTTGCGGTAGGCACGCCACACCGCCGACCCATTGCATCCCATCGCATTCGTGGACAGGAAGAAGACATTGCCGTACCCCCCGGTCGCCAGGACGACGGCGTCGGCGATATGCGCCTCGACGTCGCCGGTGACCATGTCGCGAGCGATGATGCCCCGCGCACGGCCGTCCTTGACGATCAATTCCATCATCTCGTGCCGAGAAAAACTCTGCACCGTGCCCGCGGCCACCTGCCGCTGGAGGGCCTGATACGCCCCGATGAGAAGCTGCTGACCGGTTTGTCCACGAGCGTAGAAAGTTCGCGAGACCTGCACGCCGCCGAAGGAACGGTTGTCGAGGTATCCGCCGTACTCACGCGCAAAGGGGACTCCCTGAGCAACGCATTGGTCAATGATGTTGTTGGCGACCTCGGCCAGACGGTAGACGTTCGCTTCGCGCGACCTGAAGTCTCCGCCCTTGATCGTGTCGTAGAACAGGCGGTAGATAGAGTCGTTGTCGTTCTTGTAGTTCTTCGCCGCGTTGATTCCGCCCTGCGCCGCGATCGAGTGGGCGCGGCGCGCCGAATCCTGATAGAAGAAAGCCTTGACCTTGTATCCCATCTCCCCTAGAGAGGCGGCAGCGGCTCCCCCGGCGAGACCGGTTCCAACGACAATAATTGAAAGCTTTCGACGATTCGCCGGATTGACAAGCTTGGCGTCGAACTTTCGCTTTTCCCATTTGCCCTCAAGCGGACCGGCAGGGGCCTTCGTGTCGGCGATCGCCGGACCTTCGGTGTAAAGGATGTCAGACATGTCCATTCCTACTGGATGGGTGCGAGCGCGGTGGCGCAGGTTGGCGCCCATTGGGTCCTCCGTGTATAGAATCTCAGCCATTTTCCACCTCTACTCGATGAATCCGAATGCTATGGCGTATGGGGGCGCCAAGAATCCGATAAACAAAGCCAAACCGAAGAATGCCGAAAGGCCTTTGAGGAAAGGCTGGACGCCTCGCCTCGCCGCCCCCAGTGTGGCGAGAGCGGAGTAAGCTCCGTGCCACACGTGGAAAGCCACGAACGTCACCGCGACGGTGTAGATGACGAGCGCGCCTACCGAAGCCCAACTGTCCAAATTGAAGGAAACAACCATGCGCTGGTATGGGGTCAATTGATGATAATCTCCGCCGATCTGAATCTTTAGAGCGGTGAAATGAAGCAGGTGGAAGATGATGAACAGGAGGATCGTCACTCCGCCGACCTTCATCGTCTTCGACGGCCAGGATTCCTTCTTCTTCGTCCCCGACTTCACCTTGTAGCGTGTTCCCCGTGCCCTGTAGTTACGCAAGACAAGGTGAGCAGCGGCGCCCACGTGTCCAAGCAGTACGAGCAGGAGGCAGATACGGAAAATCCAAATGAACCAGCCGTGCGGGAGAATCGGGTAGAGCAGATCGTGCTTGAGCCATTCGGCATAGTGGTTGTAAGACTCTGCCCCGAAGAACATCTTCAGGTTCCCGTACATGTGGAACAAGACGAAGATGACGAATATCAGGCCGGTGAACGCCATGACGACTTTGAGCCCCACGGACGTCATCGCGCCGCGCTTCTGTTTCAGTGAGGTATCCACACTTCGACTTTACCTAGTCGCGACGCAATTATACGCCTCAGAATAAATAAGGGAAGATATTGTTGTGTAATTATTCGGCAGCTTTTCGTCGCAGCAATCAAGCGCATGCGTCTTACGTCCCAAGAGCGGTCCGGTTACACCCCAGGGTCGACCCGAGTTTCGATGAGCCGTAACCGCATGAGCACGGCGTCGTCGTCGCCGTAGTACCGCTTGCGCAGACCGACGGCAACGAAGCCCCTGCCCATATAGAGCCTTTGGGCAAGCCGCTCGCGCGTGCGGCCTTTACGGAAGACGTCCTGTGCCCCTGCCCCGCGTGCTCGCTCGATAAGCGCATCAAGCAGGGCACCGCCAATTCCGCGTCCGCGTTCGCCCTCGGCGACGGCGATAGTGAGAATCTCGGCCTCAAGGCCGAGCCCCACGCCGCCGACCGCGACTATTTCAGGAAGGGCGGCAATACCACCCGCATCCCGGACCACCACGAGGTAGACGCTGCGCCTGCCCGTCAGTTCTTCGACCCACAGGTCGAAGGGCCACGCGTCGCGTCCAAAGGCCAGGGCATCGAAATCCGCCAGAGAGCGCGCCCAACCCGGTGCGGGCGAAGTGAAGGAAAGTCCGGGAGGCAGGCTCACACGTCGCGAGTGTCGAGAATCAGGCATAGCAGGTGTCGAGTGTCAGACACGGTCGTTATAAACGAGTCGATGTCGGATCTCAGGCGCCGTGGATATCGGGGCGACGCAAATATTGCGGTTCAGTGTCAAGGCTGACGTCCTCGCCCGATTCCTTGCGCGCCAGAAGCGCCAACGCCCTGCGCGCAATATATTCCGGACGGCATTCGACGCTGAGCGCTCCGTTGAGTTCGGGGCAGAGCGCGGGATCCGGGGTCACGATGGTTCCTCCGGAAAGCTCCGAAACCTTTGCCCGACCCACGATCTGGGGGCCGGAGACCACAACGACGTCGTCGGTACCGAGGGACCGAGCGCGAAGGACGAAGAACTCGCGCCGTCTGGCGTCAATGACCGAAATAATCTCGCTCAACCCGCGAGCGGCTCCGCCGACGGCGAGGACTTCCAAGGAAGAGACACCGTAGAGCGGAACATTCCACGCTCTGGCCAGCGCCCGTGCCGTCACGAGCCCCGCGCGCAAACCGGTGAATGCGGCGGGCCCTGTCCCCGCCACGATCATGTCTGGGCAAGAACCGGCGGTGACTCTCTCGACCATGGGCGTCAGAGTCTCAGCGTGATGGCGCGAGTCCGAAGAGCGTTCGCACGCGATTTCGGTAAGTGTGTTCCCCACCTCGACCAGACCGACGATGGACAGAGCCGATGTGTCTATGGTCAGTATTCTCACCGGTCTTCTCCTTCGTCCCTTCTGACAGGCATTTCGTAGACCTTCACGATCTCCCCGGTGTCGAAGCGAATGGTTCTTGAGCCATCCCCGGATTTTTCCGTGCTCTTGGCAACTCTGGTGCCCGATCGGCCGCGCTCAGCCGCAGCTTGCGTCACATCCTGGCCCGGTTTTCCTCGTTTTTTCACGACGCTGTGCCGGACCCACGCGGCTGCGATCAGCATGCCAAACACCCCCACAAGGCCGAAGACCACGATCACGAACACACTCGAATCCCCCTGGGACGCTCTGGCTGTGCTCGGCGAACTGGATGCCGAGCTGCGCAGCGATTGGCGCACCGAAGCAAACTCGCGCAACGTGAGCGTTCCAGCAACAACCTTCCGGGCTCGCGAATCAAGCGGCCGCACATGTCCACTGTCATCCAAAAGGAACCAACCGTGAGTGTTGGGGTCGAGAACAACGGTCGTCTTAGGTGTTCTCTTCGCCAGTTCTTTGCCGAAATTCCGCTCCGTCGTAATAATCGGTTCGCTCACTAGGCCGTCCGTAACTTTTATGGCGACCGTGCCGACGATCTGGTCTCCCGATTTCACGGGTGCCACCCAGTATTCTGAGTCGCTGGCGCGCAAATCGTCTTTGTCACCCCTGAAGATGGAAGCGTGCGTGGGAGAAGCGACTCGAATTTCGCGTTTCTTCTCGAACTTCCCATCTCCATGTTTCTGGATCTCGCCTTCAGCGGAGTGATTGAACCAGGATTTGGCTGCGGCGGCGTCGGAATTCGCCGTCGGCGACGCACTGGCGAAAGCCATCCCGGGAGACAGGACGATCGCCACAGCGACGGCCAGTGCTCGAATGAGGCGCTTCACCGATGATCCTCGGGCTTTCGAGCTTCGAGCTTTCGAAGAATCTCGCGAGAGCGCTCGCCCGACGCCTCGAATGAGAGCGTGCGCGGGCAATCGGCCGCGATGTCGTCGCCGCCGACGGGCCGCTTTATTGTGATCGTCAGGCGGTCGGGAGTGAGCACCTCGACTTTTCCTTCGCCCCATTCAACGACCGTAGCCGATGCTTCCAGGGAGGCGTCAAGATCCAGAGCGTCAACTTCGTCGAGCGATTCGAGCCTGTATGCATCGACGTGGACGAGGTCGGGACCTTCGGTCAACGATCTATGAACGGCGGCGATAACGAAAGTCGGCGAGGCAACTCTTCCGGCAACCCCCATTCCCTCGGCGATCCCCCGCGTCAGCGTCGTTTTGCCTGCCCCGAGCGGGCCGTCGAGCATGACGAGGTCTCCCCCCGCCAGGAGGGCCCCTAGGCGAACGCCAAAAGCGTGCATGGCATCGGCGTCGTCGATGATCAGTTCTTTCATAGCGTCACCCATGATAGCTGCGGGGAACCCTGGCCCCAAGACGGGTAACGATCTCATATCCGATCGTTCCGCAGGCCTTCGCCCATTCGTCCGCGCTCGGCAGATCTCCCCCGCCGAATAGGACAACTTCGTCTCCCGCGGCAGCAGCATCGGGAACATCAACGACAAACTGATCCATGCACACACGTCCCCGGATGCGCGTATGGACTCCACCAATGCTGACGGGTGCCGCGCTTGAGGCAGCACGCGGTATGCCATCGCCGTACCCTAAGGGAACCACACCCAAACGCGTGGGCCCGCCCGTTTTTTCCGTGTGACCGTATGAAATCGCCGTCTCCGCGGGAACGTCACGTACGAGTATGAGCCGCGCCGAAAGCTCCATCGCCGGCGTCAAACCGAGTTCGCGGGCCGTCGCAACTTCGGGATTGGGCGAGAGCCCGTACATGACGATGCCGGGTCTGACCATGTCGTACCTGGCCGCGGGATGCCACAACGCACCGCCGGATGCGGCCAGATGAATGATGTCGGGCGCGAGGCCCGCTGAAAGCACGGCGCCCCGAGCCTGCTCAAAAAGCTCGATCTGCCGTTCCGTCGCCCCCGATTCGGGTTCATCTGCGCGTGCAAGATGGCTCCACAAGCCGACGACCGCGAGGCGGCCTTCGGCTTGAAGCGCTCTGAGTTTTCGGGAGGCCTCAACGACGTCGGAAACGTTGAAACCGCCGCGGGCCATACCCGTGTCGACCTTAAGGTGAACCGTGGCCGTGATCCCGGTTTGCTCCGCGGCATCGGCGATTTCATCAATCGCCCAAAAGGCGCCTACCGACAGTTCCACATTCGCCCTCAAGGCTTCAGCAATGGGCGCGCCCGGTGCGAAGATCCAGGAGAGTATGCGCGGCTCGGGCCCGACCTCGCTCCTGAGCGCAAGCGCTTCGCCAAGCTGAGCCACGCCTAGGTAGTCGGCTTCGTTTGAGACCGCTCGTGCGACTTGGGCTCGCCCGTGCCCGTAAGCGTCCGCCTTGACGACGGCAAGAATGCTCGTATCACCGGCTCTTTCGCGTACCGATGCAAGATTGGAGCGAATGGCCGACAGGTCGATTCGAGCCTCGGCGGGATAATAGGTGATCACAATTCCTCCTCGCTGTGCGTGAGCGCCATTCGCACGACGGTTGGGATGTTGCGAACGATGTCGCCCGCGCGCATGGGGCCGTTTTTGCTGGCGAACCCGTGAGCACAGGCCGCGAGAGCCGCCGCCCAGTCCGGTTCAAGCCCCGCAGCCAAAAGGGTCCCGATCATTCCCGCAAGCACGTCCCCTGAACCAGCCGTGGCCCGCCACGGCGTGCCGGCCTGAACGCAGAGGGGTTTTCCTGGTGAAGCAATGACGTCTACCGGGCCTTTGAGCACAACGGTCGCCCCGGTAGTCTCACTTGCACAGCGCGCGGCGTCGGCCGGGCAGGCGGTTATATCCTCGCGAGATTGATCGATTCCCAATCGGGGAACAACGGCAGCTAGCTCCCCCGCCTGCGGC
>CAUSGP010000125.1:0-6870 GCA_963531075.1 uncultured Actinomycetaceae bacterium
GCTCACGTTCTTCGGATCGAAGCTCTACCCACATGAGGCGTACATCAATGCGCAACAGGCAGGAATCACACCCGAGGGAGACATAGCCGAGGATTCGCGCGATTTCCTTGCCCGATTCATCGGCGGCTTCGTCGATTTCGTCAAGGCGTCGGAATAGCTCTCCCCCGGGTGATCGCTGTGCGCTAGCGTCGCACGGCGCGATCGGAGCGTTCGACGCAAACCGTCGCCGCCGCCAGAAGCGCTGCGCACAGCCACAGAGAGGGCTTGACGCCGTCGACGAAAGGCTGGCCGGGAAGGTACTTGCCGTGCGCCGTGAAGATCGCCGTGCATGCCGCTATGCCGATCGCCACTCCTAGATGGCGCAGAGTCGAATTGACGCCCGAGGCGACCGCGCGTCGGTCTGCGGAAACGCCCTGGAGGGCACCGGTCGCCAACGGGGCGAAGCTCAGTCCCATTCCGAGTCCCGCGACCGCCATGGGCGCTATGCAATCGCCGTAAGGTACATCGACCCCGACCTTCACGGCGAACCACGCGAGCGCAACCGTCTGAAGGAACATTCCGGAGACGAGCACGCGCCGAACTCCCAGTCGTTTGACAAGTCCGCCGGAGGCGGGGGAGACGAACAGCGGCACGAGGGTCCATGGGCCGGCTCGCAGCCCCGCTTCGAATGCGCTGTATCCGAGTGTGATCTGGAGGAATTGGCTCAGGAAGAAGATCGCCCCGAAAACGCCTGCCGCAAAGAAAACCGTTGCCGCATTGACCAGCGAGAAACGCCGGTTGGCAAACAGACTCAAAGGCATGATGGGGGTTTTGGCCGAGCGTTCCCTGAGAAGGAAGAGAGCCAGGCAGGTTCCGGCGACCGCGAAGCCCCCGATGGTCAGGCCGTCGGTCCAGCCCCTGGTCGGGCCTTCGACGACAGCCCATGTCAGCGGGAAGACGAATCCGACGCCGAGAGCGATTCCAGGCAGGTCCGCTCCTTTTGAGCCGGCTGCGCCCCGGGGGAGGAATCGCGGAACGAACGGCAAACACAGGGCGCCGATCGGAACATTGATCCGACCAGTGCAGCCCCGAGACAACCGCACCCCCGAGAAGCGGGCCCGTCGCTATTCCGAGGCCGTTGACTCCGCCCCACACGCCTATCGCGAGTTCGCGCAGGCGCCGAGGGACGGCGTCGACGAGGAGGGCGAGGGAAAGCGTCACGATCGCTGCGCCTCCCGCCCCTTGGATTGCTCGGGCGACGATGAGCGCCTGCGGCGTCGGAGCGAGGGCGCAAGCTGCCGAAGCCGCTGCAAAAACGGCGATTCCGCAGGAGAAGATGCGGCGGCGTCCGAATCTGTCGCCCAGTGCGGCCATCGGGAGGAGGGCCGAGGCAAGAACTAGGGTGTAGGCGTTGACGAACCACTGCAATTGGGTGACGGTTGCGCCGAGCTCGCGTTCTATGTCCGGCAGCGCGAAGGTCATAACGAGGTTGTCCAGAGCCGTCATGAGAGTGGGGACCGCGGCTGCGGCTATGGCCGCGGCCGTCGGCGCCTTGCCCCTCGCCCGGCGGCGCTCGGGCGATTCGCCTGACGCGGGCTGTGCCGACGGCGGCAGGTCCGACGTCGACGGCACCGACGAGGGCAGGTCCGATGCGGATTGCGACGGCCGAGTCGCCGGCTGCTTGCTGCTGACGTGCATGTTGTATTTCCTTGATTTCCGAAGGTTCTCGTTTTCGAGCGGTCAAATTGGATAGTAGAACTATCTAGTTCAACAGGATAGCATTGCTATCCAATCGTGCAAATCGAGGAAGGAGACGGCTGTGCGGATCTCGGAGCTTGCCCGCGAATCGGGAACGTCGGTGGCCACGATCAAGTACTACCTGCGAGAGGGCCTTTTGGCGCCGGGAGAGAGGGTCAATGCCCGCGAGGCTTCCTACGGGCAAGGGCACGTGAAGCGGCTGCGGCTCGTTCGCGCGATGGTCGAGGTGCTCGGGGCGTCGATCGAGCAGGTGCGAAAGATTCTTCGGGCGGCGGACGACGCCGATCGCGACCCCCTCTTTGCGATGTCGGAGGCGACGGCGGCTTTGCCGACGGTGAACGTCCCGGCGGCGAGGGATTCGAAAGTGCGTGAACTGCTTGCGCGAATAGGGTTCGAGCGGATTGTGCGCTCGCAGGACGCGAACGCCGAGGCGGTGGTCGAGCGGCTCTCCGCCGCGATCGATTTTTGCGAAAAGCTCGGCGTGCCCATGGACGAGGGTCAACTGAGAGTCTACGCCGGGGCTGCCTTTGAGATGGCCGAAAGCGATTTCGCTTGCATACCCGAGGGGGAAGGCGCGGTCGAATTCGCCGTGCTCGGCACCGTGTCCCGCGAGCCCGTGCTGTTGGCCATGCGGCGGGCGGCGCATCAGGAAATCGGACACCGGGCAGCCTCCGGTCTGAAAGAGAGCGGCGACCTCTCCCTCGGCGAGTGAGCCGGGCCGTTCGGCCGGCGAGGGCGTTCGGGCTGGCGGACGCATTCGGTTGGCAATGGCGTTCGGCTGGCAATGGCGTTCGGCTGGCACAATGTTTCCATGCGTGTACGCGACTTCTCAGAGGACGAGCTGCTTGGATTGATCCGTCCGCATCTGCCGATCGCCGAGGGAATCGAGGTACCAAGCGGGGACGATTGCGCAGTGATCGGCCTGGCGGCGGGCAATGTCGCGATTTCCACGGACATGCTCGTCGAAGGGTCGCATTACCTTCCCGAGTGGTCCACGGGGTACGACGTCGGATGGCGGGCGGCCATGCAGAACGCCGCCGACGCCGCGGCCATGGGCGCCCGCCCCGTTTCCTTCGTTGCGGCTCTCAGCGTGCCCGGCGATCGCGACGTCGAATGGCTTGTCGAGTTCGCGCGCGGCATGGGCGAGGCCGCGAGGTGCGTTGGCGCGGGCGTCGACGGCGGGGATCTCACCCGAGGCCACGCGACGGTGGCTGTGACCGTCGTCGGCGACCTTTCGGGCCGGCGCCCGATCCTGCGATCGGGCGCCAATCCCGGAGACCGGCTCATTTACTGCGGAGTGCTCGGCTGGTCTGCCGCCGGGCTGCACTTGCTCGAAAGCGAGGCAGTCAAAGCCGATTGCGCGAGCGTTTTCCCCGGGGATGGTGAGGCTTCGCCCGCGCCGAACGGTGAGGCTCCGACGGGGTCGGACGACGTCGTCGCGGTCTATAAACGGCCGAATCCCCCCATCAACATCGTGCTGAAGGCTTGCGCTGGAGGTGAGATCGGGGCTCTTATGGACGTTTCAGACGGGCTCGTGCGGGATGCTCAGCGAATGGCCGACGCCTCCGCAGTGTGGATCGACATCGATCCGCTGGCGGTCGCCCGAGCCGTCGACGACTGCGCCTCCATCGGCCTGGATCGCGAGTTGGCCGAGCGATTCGTCCTGGCCGGTGGAGAAGACCACGGATTCTTGGGCGCCACATCGGGGCCAGTTCCGGTGGGCTGGCGGCAGATTGGCACCGTAAAAGAACTAAAAGAACTCGGCGACGCGAAACAACCTGGCGACGCGAAACAACCCGGTGACGAGATTGCGCGAGGCCGTGTGACATGCGGTGGGCGCGCAATGCGTGGCCGATTAGGGTGGGATCATTTTCGCGCTGAGCGTGTTTAGCTTTACTCCGCTTCGGTAGGGACTGCTAGTGTCGAAACCACGATCGAAAGGAAGCACAATGCAGTTTGTTACTCTGAACAACGGTGTGAAGATGCCTATTCTGGGCTTCGGTGTCTATCAGATTCCCCCGTCCGATACTCAACGGGTGGTTTCTGAGGCGCTAGAGGCCGGGTATCGGCACATCGACACTGCTGCCGCCTACGGTAACGAGGAAGCCGTTGGCAAAGCGATAGCATCCAGCGGAATCGCCCGTGACGAGCTTTTCATTACGACGAAGTTGTGGATTTCCGACGCGGGGGAGGAGGGCGCGCGCACGGGCTTCGAACGCTCCGCTGAAAGGCTTGGCCTCGATACCATCGATCTCTATCTCATCCACCAGCCTTTTGGGGACGTCCACGGATCGTGGCGGGCCATGGAACGCCTGAATGAAGAAGGACGGATCCGTGCCATTGGCGTGTCGAATTTCCATAACGATCGTCTGGCTGACCTCATCGCCTTCAATCGGATTGTTCCCGCGGTCAATCAGATCGAGATCCATCCGTTCTACCAGCGTGTGGCCGACCAAGAGTTCATGACGGGCGAGGGCGTCCAAACCGAAGCGTGGGCTCCGTTCGCCGAGGGGCGCAACGGCCTGTTCACCAATCCAACCCTTTCATCGATCGCCCGCACGCACGATAAAACGGTGGCTCAAGTCGTTTTGAGATGGCTTATTCAACGCGGCGTCGTGGTCATCCCTAAGTCGGCCAGGCGCGAACGAATCGAAGAGAATTTTGATGTCTTTGACTTCGAGTTGGCGGACTCGGAGATGGCGGTTATGACGACCTTGGAGAAGGGGGAGTCACTTTTTATGGATCACCGAGATCCTGAAGCCCTCGAGAGGCTCAGGGGACTTACGGTCGATTAAAGCCGATTAAAGCCGCCGAAGAGTGAAAATTGGACAATAAAAAGGGGCCGTTTTCGGCCCCTTTTTCACTTGATTCGATCGCGCTCAGCGGTGCGGCGCGCGTTCCACCTTGCCAGCCTTGAGGCAGGAGGTGCACACGTTCATGCGCTTGCGAGCGCCGTTGACGAAAGCGCGCACGCGCTGAATATTCGGGTTCCAACGGCGGCTGGTCCGCACGTGGGAGTGCGAGACGCTTTTGCCGAAGCTCGGGTGCTTGCCGCAGATTTCGCAGACAGAGGCCACGATTTTCTCCTTCGTACGCTGACGGGACGCCAGCGGCGTCTCTTTCATGCCAATGATGACATCGCGTCGATTACAGCCATTGCCGTGCTTATCGACCAAACGACGCTCACGGTGGCATCGGACACTCTCCGGTACTCTGAGATGAGCAGCAGAAGAGTCTCGGATGCGCGGCCCCCGCTACCACGGTCTCATTCTCGTTATGGCGGTTCAGCCGATGCGATGCGCGGAAGGAGAGGACCATTCTGATGCATCCGCTGGAGAAAGGGGAAGGGATGCCCGGTGAGGCCGTGAAGTCCGACGGCTGGAGCGCTCTCGACCGGCCACTGGAGCGAGCTTTGGGAAAGCGTACGGCGAACGGCCTGGCCAAACTCGATCTTCACACCGTGGGCGACCTTCTCACCCATGCGCCCTTTCGCCTGGCTCGTCGAGGCGAACTCATGCCCTTGGCCAGCGTGCGGGAGGGTGAGGCCGCCACGGTGATTGCGCGAGTGATGGACTCGAAGATGCGGCCGATGAACTCGCGCAGAGGGTACATACTGACGGTCCGTATAGCCGACGGTTTGAACGAGCTGGATCTGACATTCTTCGGGAAAAACGCTCGCACCCTCGAATATCACGCCCGGCGTTTGAGCCCCGGCGTCGTCGCGGGTTTTTCGGGAACCGTCTCCTCCTATCGCGGAGGATTGCAGCTGACCCACCCGGAATACGAACTGGTGGACGACGAAACCGACGTTGCCACGCTCGCTCGCCCCATACCGATCTATCACGCTACGGATCGGTTGCCTTCTTGGCATATCCGGCGTGCCATTCAGTCGATTCTTCCCACTTTGAGGGAATCCGACATCTCCGATCCTCTTCCGGATGGCTATCGCGCCAGGAACGGCCTTCCCGCCAAGTTCCGAGCCATCATGGCCCTCCATGCTCCCGAAGATGCTGGGCAATGGCGTGCGGCCTACGCCCGGATGGCTCACGAAGAGGCATATGTTCTGCAGGCGGCTTTGGCCCAACGCTCCCATCGCGCCAGGGAGCGTGCCGCATCGGCCTTCCCTCTGATCGGCGGAGGTTTGCTGGAGGATTTCGACGGCCGCCTCCCTTTCGAGCTCACATCGGGCCAGCGAGCGGTGGGGAAGGAAATCGCCGCGGACCTGGCCGGCACCGCGCCGATGCGCAGGCTCTTGCAGGGAGACGTCGGCTCGGGAAAAACCGTTGTGGCGCTACGGGCCATGCTTCAGGTCCTCGACGCAGGCGGCCAGGCAGCTCTGCTTGCGCCGACCGAAGTCCTCGCTTACCAGCACATGCGAACGATCGAGGCGCTCCTTGGCCCTCTCGCGCCCGTTGAGCTCGTGACGGGGTCGCTTGGAGCTGCCCAGAGGAGGCGCGCCCTCGCGCGCGTGGCCTCCGGTCAGGCTGGGCTGATAGTGGGTACCCATGCGCTTTTATCCGACGACGTCGATATTCCGTTCCTTGGCCTGGCGGTGGTTGACGAACAGCACCGTTTTGGCGTGGACCAACGCGACGCCCTTGCTGCGGGAGTTCACACGCTCGTCATGACGGCCACCCCCATCCCGCGAACGATCGCCATGAGTGTATTCGGGGATCTCGATGTTTCCGTGCTGCGCGAATTGCCCGCTGGGCGGCCGGAAATCTCGACGACCATCGTGCCGTCGTCAAAAGCCGCCTGGATGGAACGCGTATGGGAGCGGGTGGCCGAGGAAGTGCGCGGAGGCGGGCGGGCGTACGTCGTTTGCCCACGCATTGAAGATGATGAAGAAGGGCTGCCGATTGCGTCCGTCGTCGAAGTTTCGGCCGAACTCGAAGCCAAACCCGTTCTGGCCGGCATCGAAATTGCGACGATGCACGGGCGAATGACATCCGATGAGAAAACCGAAGTAATGGAGCGTTTTTCTTCCGGTCGCGCGCCTATTCTCGTGTCCACGACCGTCATCGAGGTGGGAGTCGATGTTCCTGAAGCAACGGCCATGGTGATTCTCGATGCCGATCGTTTTGGTCTTTCTCAGTTGCACCAGCTGCGCGGAAGGATCGGTCGGGGGACGGC
>CAUSGP010000126.1:0-6850 GCA_963531075.1 uncultured Actinomycetaceae bacterium
CCGTCGAATTCTACGTGGCGCAACTGGCCTTGCAGCAAGGGGAGACGGCACGGCAAATGTTAAACGATCGGGGGTTTGACGCCGCTGCCGTCGAGCGCTTCAAAGTCGGCTATTCGCCGAACTCCTGGGATGGGCTTCTCAAGGAGTTGCGACGCCACGGATTTACGGAACGCGAGATAGCCGCGTCCGGGCTGGCAAGCCAGGGCAACCGCGGTCTCTACGATCGCTTTCGCGGACGCCTCATGTGGCCGATCATGTCGATCACCGGGGACCCGATAGGATTTGGCGCGCGCAAGATCTCCGACGACGACAACGGCCCGAAATACCTCAACACTCCGGAAACCGCAATATACAAGAAATCGCAGGTGCTCTATGGGCTGGACATGGCAAAACGGGCGATCTCGCAGCAGCGGCGGATTGTGGTGGTCGAGGGATATACGGATGTCATGGCCGCTCAACTCGCCGGAGTCGATACGGCCGTCGCCACCTGCGGGACGGCTTTCGGGTCCGATCACGTCAAGATCGTCCGCCGCCTCATCGGAGACGGCGCCGACCCCGCCGCCGGGGTGATTCTGGGATCCGGGGCGGCTTATGGAGGCGAGATCATCTTCACTTTCGACGGCGACGCCGCCGGCCAGAAAGCCGCGCTTAAGGCGTTCGAAGAGGACCAGGCTTTCGCCGCTCAGACTTTCGTGTGCGTTGCGCCTGAAGGAATGGACCCGTGCGAAGTGCGAATGACATACGGCGACGAAGCCGTGCGTCAGATCGTGGCCGGCCGTCGGCCGCTATTCGAATTCGCCATCCGCTCGGTTTTGACCGGCCTTCCGCTGAACACGGCCGAAGGGCGCACGACAGGGCTTCGCGCAGCCGCGCCGATGGTCGCTTCGATACGCGATAGGGTGCTTCGCGGCGAGTACACGAGGCAGCTGGCGGGATGGCTGGGAATGGATGAAGGGACCGTGCGTCATGCGGTCGTCTCCGCCGCCCGCATGCGGCCTGTCCAGACCCGTAACACGGCACGGTTTGAGGGCACTGCAGACCATCGGCCTGGGCGGCCCGAGGCGATGCATCCTGGGAGAGCGGAATCTTCGTCTCCATCGGCCGGGCAGCTGCAGTCGGGGTGGCCAGGGCAAACAGAGTCTGGGCTGCTCGGGCGTATGAAGCCCGAAGCCCCTGACCAAATGCCGCCAGCGCTCTCGCCGCGAAACGCCCTGCGCGATCCGATCGAGCGCGTGGAGAGAGAGGCGCTTGGAATCTACCTTCAGCTTCCGGGTCTTGCGGGGGCAGCTCAAATGGACGAGCTGCCGTCCCAGACCTTCACAGTCCCCATTCACCGCCGTGTGCACGACGCGATACGCGCCGCTGGCGGGGCTGCTGCATATGAGAGTCGAGTGAATGAATTGATCTCAAACGGCCTGGCGATCGACAAGGCTGAGGGCGATGCAGCCGGCTGGTACGTACAGCATGTCATCGATCAGGCCGACGACGTCGTCGCCCGTGCCGTGGCTCAACTCGCCGTCGAATCGCTGCCCGAGAGCCGTGTCGATCGACTCGAACGCTATGTGTGGGGGATCGCCGTTTCTCTCATCCGTCAGGGAATCACGCGACAGATCGGTGACGTGCGCTCGCGGCTCCAGCGAACATCGCCCGACGATCCTCAGTATTCGACGCTATTTTCCCGGCTCATGGAGCTTGAGGAACAGCGCAGGGCTTGCGAGGCGCAGATCGAGTGACGTGTACTCGTCCGTTCTCTTCCGAGAACGTTGTGCTTGATCTTTCGAATGGCCGGCACCGCAATCGTTTTTATCGGGGGTTTAGTATCGACGAATGGGCAAGCCCAAGATCGGCGAATGCACGCCCAAGCTCAACACCATCGAAAGAGTGACATCGTCAATACAATCAGCCCTCCGCCTGATGATGACGTCGCCGGGCAAATGCGGCTAAGATATGAGAGCCGGTTTTCGGCGTGCCCCTGTAGCTCAGTTGGTTAGAGCAGTGGACTCATAATCCATCGGTCGCGGGTTCAAGTCCTGCCGGGGGCACCGCAAACGCCCGTGGTACCTGAACGCGAACAAGAAACGGGTTCGGGTCTTGCCGAGGCCGAGACGCTCCTCATGGATGTCTTTCTCGTTCGCCCATTTTTGCATCGAAGTATTTATCAGCCAACGGTGCAGGGTGGGTGGTCGTTCTATTTCAGCGCAATTGTCGATATTCCTCAGAGGTGGATATCTCTAAAAACTGGGGGTCCTGCAAAATATTCAGCTAGAAGAATTGCTGCTGAAATGTTCGGCAAATGACTCGCTGCCAAAACGCGAAGGGTGGAATTCCACGATCGTGTGCTCGGCCAAGCCCTGAACGGCAAAAGGATCGTGTGCGACGGCGTCCTCGATCTCGTCTCGCGGACCGTCTGCCGCAAGGATCACCCCGCCTGTGCGCGGTTTACGCCGGCCCGACGCAAGAAAGCGGCCTGCAGAATAGTTTTCGTCAAGCCAGGCCTTATGCGCATCGAGCGCGGAATCGATCTTGTCCAATCCAGACGTGTAGTCGATGAGAATGACGTACATGCGGAGATTTTATGACACTTGCTCTCGGTTCGCACGTACGAATGCCAGCCATATTGGGGAGAATGTACCATCGCCAAAGCGGTGAACAGCCTCTAGGATAGCACCATGAAAATCAACAACATCGTTGCGTGCGTGCCAGTCTCCAACATCGAGGATGCCGTCGCGTGGTACCAGCAAGCCCTTGAACTCGGCCCGCCGGATACGGTTCCTATGGAAGGAATCGTCGAATTCAGCCTCGGTAGTTTCTGGCTCCAGCTCTTCGAATCGCCTGAGACGGCGGGGGCCGAAGGCATCACCCTTGTGTGGGGGGTGGATGATGCGCGAGCCGAACAGCAAAGGCTCGCATCCCTGGGCTTCTCGGTGACCGAAATCGAGACGATTGACGGCGTCGTCGACGTTTTCAATCTCATCGATCCCGACGGCAACGCATACTCGATCGTCACGGAGCCGGGGATCTGAGCGGTTTTACCGGTGTCATGCGATTGCGCCGATGTCACGGACCTGCGCTGACGTCACGCGATTGCGAATGAAATAGTGATTGCAACAGCAACAGGGAGTCGATTGCAGTAGCGGAGCAGCGATCGCGCGTCTTCCCTGGTCAAGAATCCGCTTCCTATGCTTATTCCGGGCGCTCCGTTCCGACAGTGTGTTTACGCTGCCTAATCGAGTTATTGCCCTCGCAGCAAGTTTCACGCCGCGGATCCGCGCTGCGTGGTTCACCCTCTAGGCACGACGACTCATGAAAGCGAGTAAAAGCTCCCGGAGAAAGCCGTGGTGCGGGTCTGCGCCTGGGATCCGCACCACGGCATTTTCTTTCGGTGGCTATTTCTCGTCAGGTCCTTTGCCCTTCGTCGACCTGCGATTTTCCGGTCACACCAGGATCGGCCGCGAATGTGGGCGCATCGGGGTCGGTCGCGTTGATGGCGTCGTAGGACGTCGGCAAATCTTCTTCGACGGCGATGGGGAACTCTTCCGTGCCTGTCTGAGCCGCCAAAACTTCGCTGACCTTCGATTCGTATTCGCGTTTGCGGGCTTGCCGCGAGAGTCTAGTGAAGAACTTGTGAAGGTCCACCGTCGTTTCGATCGGTCGCGGCTTTGCCCTTTGGCTGTGTGTCGTCAGCTCTTCGAATATCTCGGCCCGCAGTGCTCCCGACACATCCGTGACGATCGCGCGGGCGAATTCTTCGCCTCGGAGTCTGCGGCGTATTGCGTGCTCGGCAGACAATTGCCTCCATAAACCCCAACACATGAGAACCATGATGACGGAGAACGGAAGAGCTGTGAGAATGGACAGCGTTTGCAGCGCCGCCATTCCATCTTCCGAGTTGCCCGCTCCCAGCATGACGGCGGCGATCGCTCCCGAGAGAGTGGCGAAGGTCAGGCGCGTGGCCAAGGGCGGATTGGGATTGCCGCCGGTAGAAATCATCGACATGACGTAGGATCCCGAATCCGAGGAGCTGACGAAGAAGATGATCACCACTATCATCGCCAGAATCGAAAGCCATCCGCCTATGGGCATGTTTTCGAATACTCGGAACAAAGCCGTGTCGACGTTGATTGAGCCGTCAGGCCCGAGGAGCCTCTTCTTTCCGAAGATCTCCTGATACATGCCGTTGCCGCCCAGGATGGCGAACCAGACGAAAGTGACAAGTGTGGGAACGAGCATGACGCCCAAAACGAACTCGCGCACCGTTCGCCCCTTGGAAATGCGGGCGATGAAAACGCCAACGAAGGGCGACCAGCTGATCCACCAACCCCAGTAGTAAATCGTCCATTTCGACAGCCACTCGGCGCTTTGGGGTCCGGAGTATGGATAGGTCTGAAAAGACATCGATATGAAGTTCTGGAAGTAATCGCCAGAGTCGGTGACAAGCCCGTTGAAAAGAAACAAAGTGGGGCCCAAGATCGCGACGAGCACCACGAGCAGCGCTGCCAGAACCAGATTCAGATTGGAAATGAACTTGATGCCGGCATCAAGGCCGCTGGCCACCGAAAGGGCAGCCAAACCGGAGATGACGACCACCAACAAGATGAGCATTCCGTTCGTGATATTCCATCCCGCGAGGAATTTGAATCCCGCGGCGACCTGTTTGACGCCGAATCCAAGTGACGTCGCGATGCCGACGAGCGTTCCCATGATGGCGATGACGTCAATGACGTCTCCGACCCATCCGTTGACTTTGTCGCCGAAAATTGGCCGCAACGTCGAACGGATTGAAACGGGCAGCCCGCGTCTGTGGACCGCGTAGGCAACGGCCAACCCGACGATCACGTAAATGCCCCAGGCGTGCAAACCCCAGTGGAGGAATGACTTCGTCATGGCCTCGGAGGCTTTTTCGGCTTGTCCTTCTGCCCCGGACCCCGGAGCAGGTTTGCCGAGATGCGACAAGGGTTCTGCTGCTCCCCAGAAGACGAGGCCGATGCCCATGCCGGCGGCGAAGAGCATCGAGAACCAGGAGGTTCGGCTGTATTCGGGGTCGGCGTCGTCCGGCCCTAGAATCGTGTCTCCCTTGCGCGAGAAGGCGAGGGCGAAACCGACGACGACGAACAGGGCGACTGCCAAAATGTAGTACCAGCCGACGTTTTCGACGACGACTTTGGAAATGCGTGCGATAACCTCGTTGATCTTGGTAGGCCAGACGGCGGCGAGGATGACGAATACCAGCGTTATGCCGACGGAAGGCCAGAACACCTGGTGGCGCAAGGCAAGAGAAATGAAGCCCTTCGACGATGAAGTGCCGGTGTGATCTGCCTGAGAGTCGGTGTGATCTGCCTGACCGTCCTTGGAGGTAGTGGAAACTCCGGCTTCAGGCGGGGCGGTCGCGGTGGATTCGCCCTCTCGTGCAGCGGCGTCGGCGTTGCTTGTGCTCTCACCGGCGTCGGCGTTGTTTATGTTCACTGTTTTTGTGTTGTGTGGGGATACATTGTGCGTGGACACGGGGAAACCTTTCTTTCGACCCGGACTCCTTACCTTCCCATACTCTGGGGATAGGCCGCAATCTGAAATCCACATTTTTTCAGAAACTCAAAGGTCGCCGCCCCATTTATCACTCGATGGCGCAGGGGTCTGGCCGCAATCATTTTTCGATACTCGTGAATTGCGCAGCGGTCTATCGGGTTTTCGCCCCGTTTCTCCACTCCGATTTTTGCGCTCCAGCCTAGGGGAAAGCCGTGAACACAATGCGCGCTGAGGCGTGTGCCGAATGGCCTGCGGGCGGGGCTCGATTGAAATGCGATGCGATAGAAAATGCTGCCTCGGTGAAAAATCGTGAACAATGTACGTTTTGCATACGTGAAAATGTGAGGGTAAGAAGAGATGGTTTTTCTTACGCTTACGAACTTTTTGCTTGTCTTAGAGAGCGGGAGAAAGGTCACGGACGGGTTGTGCGTGCTTCCTTCCGAAGGTTCCCGGGATACCATCGAACTATGCCGCATAGACCCCCAGCGCCTACCGGACGTCATTTCAAGGACGGATCGGAACGAGTGGGCGTACCCGTACGTCCAGTCGCCAATCAGCCCGAAGATCTCGATCCGGAAGAGGCTCGGCGTCGTGCGGCGGAGCGAGCAGCGAGGGCTGCCGCTGCCTATGCGGCCCACACGGCCAATAGGGCTGCCTTCATGGGGGAGGCGGAAGACACCGCCGTCATTCCGATCACCCGGGAGGATCGCAAACCGGGTGAGGGGGACGTCCTTGAGAGTAAGCCGGGCCGTGACGAGCCGGCGCCCGGCGGCAGGCCGAAAAGCGCGAGTGAGAAGAAGAGCGAGAAGAAGCGTGGAGATTCCCGGTCGGATTCTTCGAAGAGCGTGGCCCGGTCGTCTTTTGTCATGTTTTTGGGCAGTTTCGCTTCGCGCTTCTTGGGCCTTGTGAGGTCTCCCATTCTTTTGGGGGCAATCGTGGGCGTCACCACTCCCGCGGCCGATGCCTTCGCGGTGGCGAACAAACTCCCCAACATCATCTTCATGGTCATCGTCGGCGGAATGGTCAACGCGGTTCTCGTACCCTCGATTGTTCGCGCGACGAAGGAATCTGAGGACGGCGGCACGTCCTTTCTCAACAAGCTGCTGACGCTTACCATCGTATCCCTCGGATCGGTGACCCTTGTCCTCACTTTGGGCGCTCCGCTTGTCGCCAAGGCCTTTGCGTCGACGATGAAGGGCGAGTGGTACGACCTGACCGTGGCTTTCGCCTTTTGGTGTTTGCCCCAGGTTTTTTTCTACGGGATGTACACGATCCTGGGGCAGATACTCAATGCGCGCGAGAATTTCGGGCCCTACATGTGGGCGCC
>CAUSGP010000127.1:0-6834 GCA_963531075.1 uncultured Actinomycetaceae bacterium
CGAGGGAGAGAAGCTGACCCGTGCTCTTGAAGGCGAGAATAACGCCGAAACGAAAGGCACAAGCGCTTCCAAGGCCGACGAGGCCAGCCAAGAACTGGTAGATTCCCTGCCGTCCAAGGGGTAACGGCAGCCGGACGACAAGCGAATGCGACCGACGCAGGCATTGGCCGCCTAATGGCCTAACGGCTCCCCGAAATGAGGTGGCCGCCGGCCCGCGACAACTGGCACTGTCCAGCCCGCGGACCGGCGGCCACCTCGCCAGCATTGCGCGGTCATTTAGCAACAGCCTTATCCGCCCCCAGCGCGACGGCGAATCCCATAAGACGATTAGGCTCGAAGGGGCAGGAGAACAAGCCGCAATCAAGGGCCTTATCAGTGAGGAAGGTCTCCGATGCGGCCGTGGCCTGGGGGTTTTTCAGATCCCAAGCCAAAAGGGCGGCCATGAGCGTAGCCGAAGCCCTGGCCGGAAGCGGTCTGATTCCGAGGCGTCTCAGCCCGCCGTAAGCCGCCCGCAGGGGACGCGAGACGAGCACCGAACGTGTCATCGACAGCGGGCCGATGTTGTACGAGACAATCCGCCCGGCCTCACGTTCAACGGTGGCACGCCATCTACCGATCCTCTTGGCCGCCGCATAGTTAGGGCCTTGCACGTCGATGTAGCCCGGGTAGACTCCGTCGATGCGAGCGGGCGCAGCAGAACCCAACTTGGCATACAGCGCGAGCGCGGAAGCCGCAGCCCCCGATCCGAAACGCGCATGCGGAAGTTCCGGAAGAACGTAGGCGTCGGTGGGACTCCCATACCATGCGAGTGCAGTATCGGTTCTCTCCCGAATCACGAGCCGTTCAACGACGTCGGCTCCAGCCTCGGCCAGAAGAAATTGCGCCCCTGGAGCATAGAGGGTGTCGACCATGGCGATTCTTCCGTTCAGAGAGCAGATCCACCCCGCGACAAGCTCGGGCTCGCGGACGATGTCGAGTGGGAAGGGAGGAAGAAGGAGATGTCCAGCGCCGGATCTCGCGGCCTCGATGAGCGCGGAATTTCCTTCCCGCCTAGCTCGGACTGGCGCGGCGACGGTTGCTCCCCATTTTAGAAGCGAAGACGCAGGCGAAAGCTCGGCTGAGGCCCCCAAGCACGCGAAAGTCCAACCGTCGAGTTCGAGAATCTCGGGAGTGTGAACAACTTCCGACAGCGCCACGAGAGCTCCGCGCCGAATGAACCCGTCGAGTTGCCAAGTTTCCAGCAGTGCGAGAAGGTCGTGACCGCGGTATTCACGGCCGTCGATTTCCAGGCACAGCTCCCGGTCGGGTTCACGCTCCCCCGTGACCCTCCACGGTTCCTCTGTCACGGCACTCAGGCGGGCTTCTCCAGCGGGGCGGCCGTCGTCGAAATGCAGAGCGGTGCTCAAGTATGCGAGACCGGCACGGGCGGCTTCGCTTCCGCGCGCGGGAGCATCGATTCTGCTGAGGTCCGTCATCGCTCCGCGGTAGCTCTTACGCCACTGCACGGTATTCCTCACACGTTCGACGAAACTGGGGACGCCAACGCCGGCTGCAAGTGCCATTCCTTGGCATATCGCGCTCGAACTGACGCGGCCATCGACTCGAGGAAGCGATAGCCGAGCGCGTTCGAAGACCTGCTTGTCGCGATGGTGTGACAGGCCGACGCTGCGATAAGAAAGATGGACGAGGTCGCGGCCGTTCTTTGCATCGAGAACGGCGTAGTCTGTGTAATCGGAAGAATCGGACCCTATATCGACCAACTCGAGGCGCGCGGGCATGAGCGCGGGGGCACGGAACTTCGCTCTTCCCCAACATTCACTGGATCCGTCGAGGCCCAGGGAGTCCATTGCCCATGCTTCCACCGCCGCCCCGTGGAGGCTTGCCTGGCGGTAGCCGAAGGCCTTCGCCGCAATCCCAGACATATGGATGGGATTGATATCTCCCGTATATTTGGCCCACAGTCGCGAGTCAGCTACGGTGAACTCTCGTTCATCGAGGGAAGGACGATTGCCGACGTCGAGATACCCTTGTGCGTTCACACCCCGCTTATCTCTAAGATCGAAACTGTCGAAGGACCACCGTTCACCCACCTCGCGCAGGCTTCCCTTGAACTTCTTCGCGAGATACACAACTTCCTCGGCGTAAGCGAGCCTGTCGTTGTCGAATACGAGCCCCCGAACGATGAGCTCCGCGCCTCGCACGCCGCATCGAGCCGACACGACGGAAGCGCTGACCTCCACATGGCTTCCCAGGCGAACCGGGTTGAGAAGCGTCCATGATTCTTCGGTCACAACAATCCCGGCGAGCGGAACCGGTATCTGTGGCGCACTCAGAGCTTCGACCGAAGGGGCAAAACATAGCGCGTGCAACTGACTGGGGGCGGCATACATCGATGCAGCACGCCCGGCGTCCCGACCGCCGGTATGTTCACTAAGCGGGGGACTTCCCTTGCTTCGAGCACATTCCAGGAACTCCCTCAAGGCTGTGGGCATCTCATCGGGCAGGCGCACGACGTTGCCACCGCTGCTGGAGAACCCGCCGTCGGAGCGAAATTCTCCTCGAATCAACGTTTTCTTTGCCGATATCGCCATCAATCGTGCAAAGCCGGTGACATGCGCTAGCTCAACCATTGCTCAAATCCCTTTCCGCCCGTTGACAGTCCAACCCTATCGGTTTACGTGGAAGCAGGTGGTCAAAAACGGCTCGAAAGTTGGCGACGGAATTGACGAGCTAACGCACCGCCGGCAATCTCGCCGCGGGTGCGATTCGAAAATTCTACGATTCGAAATCAAGATATCGCCGAAGTCGTAACCTGGCGCTGAACGCTGGAATCGCATACCCGCGCGAGAAAAGCCTACACGATGACGCAAGGAGCCGACACTGTGAAGAGTCGACACAATGAAAGAAGGCTCGCCTAGGCGAGCCTTCTTTCCACGTTCTTCCGTGTCAGTCCGACAGCAGACCGTCCTTGTAAGCCCGAGCGAGCCTACGGGGAATACGCACCTCACGGCCCCGCACGCGAACGGACTGAAGCTCAGTAAGCTCAGCCTTCCACTGGGAACGGCGAGAACGAGTGTTGCTGCGGGACATCTTGCGCTTGGGAACTGCCATGTGCACCGCTCCTCTCTCTTCTTGGCCGCCTCGTGCGGCACTCGGTTCTATCGCGAGCGAGCTGCGGCTCGACACGCACAAATAGCAATTTTACTCCACGAGCTAGATCCGCGCCATTTGAGAGCCGGCAGAAAGCCGACTACCAGGAGGACTTGGTCACACCCGGGAGTTCTCCGTCGAGGGCCATTTGGCGCAGCTTGACACGAGAAAGCCCGAATTTGCGCAGATACCCGCGCGGACGTCCATCCTCGGCGTCTCGATTGCGAAGACGCACGGGCGACGCATCGCGGGGAAGCTTGTGCAATTGGGCCATTGCCGCATCGCGCTCCTCTTGGGTGAGCTTGACGTCCACGGACGCCTTCTTCAACTCCGCCCTTCGTTTGGCATAGCGCGCCACAATCGCAGCTCGCTGGTTATTCCTTGCTATTTTCGATTTCTTAGCCACGCGGTTCTTTCTAGATGTGTTCTTGCGCCGGACCATACGGCCCGACGTCAATTTTACTCACCTCGAACCATCCTCAGCAACGGCACGGGGCAACCGTGCTCGGCGACGGCACGGGTCACAACCTATCGGCGAAGATAGCGGAGAATAGGCGGGTGAATGAATTCCTTCTGCAGCCCGCAGCGCGCCTCCTTCACGAGATTGACGTGAAGAAATCGCGCTTCATCTGCCTGATCGCGCGGGTTTCCACGCCGGAGGAGGCGCGCGCCGTCGTGAACGAACGCAAAGCCATCATGCCCGATGCACGTCATCATTGCTCCGCCTTTGTCATCTCGGTTCGCGACGCCCAACCAATATCGCATTCTTCGGATGACGGTGAGCCTTCCGGCACCGCAGGCCGTCCTATGCTCGACATTTTGACGGGAGCGAGACTAATTGACGTCGTCGCCGTGGTCACGCGGTACTTCGGCGGAACCCTCCTGGGAACGGGAGGCTTGGTGCGCGCATACTCGGAGGCCGTGCGCGAATGTCTGGAAGGCGTCCCCGTCGTTTTGAGAGATCGCATACCGGCGTGGTCCGCCGAGCTTCCGCACGCCGACGCCGGGCGCTACCTGGCTGAACTCGCAGGAATCGGAGCGCGGGTGGAACCCGAGTATCTGGCTGACGGAGTCCGAGTCAGCCTCGCCCACCCCAATGCAGATGCCATCGGCAACCTCTTCGCTCGCTTGTCTTCTGGGGCCATTCGCCCGCAACCAGCAGGAACGTGCGTTGCAGAACGACCCGCGGGGACGATCCACAACGGAACACCGGTATAGCCTAGCCAGCATAGCCTTATCCGGCATTCCGGGACGAAATTCCCCAATGAGCGAATCGACTGGACAGCGTAAGCTGTTTATGAAAAAGTAAATCAAGTAGAAACATGACGGAAAGGACGAGGCCATGGTTTTCACCATCGCTCCCACCTCGGCTCCGTGCATGTGCTGTATGTGTCTTTAGGGCGTCGAGCTTTATCGGTGCGCGCGGCCGCGCATGCTCTCGGCGCTCGTTTTCAGTTCCCGGGCAACAATGGATCTCGCACACCGTGCGCTCGGCGGGCTAGACACAAGCACATCTACTAATCGACTCACGTAGAAGGAAAAACATGTCGAAAATCTTTGCCAACGCCACCGAACTAGTTGGCCACACACCCCTCGTTCGCATCAATAGAATCGCCGACGACGCCGATGCCACCGTTCTCGCCAAACTGGAGTTCTATAATCCGGCGAATTCGGTGAAAGACCGCATCGCGGTCGCGATTATCGATGCAGCCGTCGCTTCCGGTCAACTGCCCGAAGGCGGAACGATTGTCGAAGGGACGTCGGGCAACACGGGAATCGGACTCGCCTGGGTCGGTGCGGCTCGCGGATACAAAGTAATTTTGACCATGCCTTCGTCGATGTCGAAGGAACGGCGGGCTCTTTTGCGCGCATTCGGCGCCGAACTCGTTCTAACCGATCCCGCGCTCGGCATGAGCGGCGCCGTGGACAAAGCTAAGGAGATCGTCGCTTCCACCGAGGGAGCGATTCTCGCCTCCCAATTCGCCAACGAAGCGAACCCGATCATCCACGAGAAGACGACCGGAGAGGAAATCTGGGAAGACACCGACGGCAAAGTCGACTATCTCATTTCGGGGATTGGAACTGGCGGCACGATCACCGGCGCAGGCCGCGCCCTGCGCCGTCACAATCCCGATATCAAACTGATCGCCGTTGAGCCCTCCGAGTCCCCCCTGCTTTCAGGCGGCAAAGCCGGCCCTCACAAAATCCAAGGTCTGGGGGCGAATTTCGTCCCCGACGTCCTCGATACAGACCTCTACGACGAAGTCATCACCGTATCCTCAGAAGACGCCATAACGACAGCACGGCGTTCCGCCACCGAGGAAGGCCTCCTCGTGGGAATTTCTTCCGGCGCCGCACTCGCAGCGGGCATTGAGGTTGCCAAGCGCCCCGAGGCGGCGGGCAAGACGATCGTCACCATTATCCCCGACTTCGGTGAGCGCTACGTTTCCACCCCGCTTTTCGAAGGCTTAGTCGACTGATGACCATCCGTGGGTGTGGAGAGGTCGCGTCTTCTTCCCACCCACGGTCCCACCGTCAATCCCAATATGAATTCCTCAGCCCCTGAGCGCACACGAAAGGATCCGCCCGATGCGCCTGCCCCGTTTTCTCGAGATCATCCGCGAAGACGTTCGCGCAGCTCGTCAGCATGATCCTGCCGCGAAATCGAATGTCGAGGTGATGCTCTCCTACCCCGGAGTCCACGCCGTGTGGGGGCACCGTCTGGCCCACGCCATGTGGAAGAAATCGCCGAGACTTCACCTTCCCGCGCGTTTGGTCTCGCAGGCCGTACGAGCCCTGACAGGCATCGAAATCCACCCCGGGGCGACCATCGGAAAACGCTTTTTCATCGACCACGGAATGGGCGTGGTCATAGGAGAGACTGCCGAGGTGGGTGATGATTGCATGCTTTACCACGGCGTAACGCTCGGCGGGACGGCGCTTGTCGCCGAAAAAAGGCATCCCACGCTCGGCGACGGCGTCGTCGTGGGCGCGGGAGCGACAATTCTAGGCCCCATAACCGTCGGCAACGGCTCCCACGTCGGCGCAAATGCCGTTGTCATCAAAGATGTGCCGGAAGATTCAACGGCCGTGGGAGTTCCGGCCACGTCGCGTAACAGAAAACGCGAAGACGCTTTTTACATAGATCCGGCAATCTGGATCTGATCACAGAAGATTACAAGCCGTTCCATCGCTCACCGCTCGCCGGCTACGATCTCAACGTGGCGTCGCCTCGTACTCGCCGATGAGGTCGATACGCCGTTGATGACGCTCATCGCCGTTGAATGACGTTCCAATGAAGAGCTCGACGAAGGAAAGCGCCTCCTCGTTTCCGTGCTGGCGCGCTCCGATCGCGATAATGTTCGCATCGTTGTGCTCCCGCCCGAGCCTGGCCGTTTCGAGATTCCAAGCCAACGCGGCACGAACTCCCTTCACTTTGTTGGCCGCGATTTGCTCGCCGTTTCCAGAGCCTCCGATGACGATCCCCAAACTGCCCGGATCATCCACCACCGCTTCACCGCAAGCAATGCACATCGGAGGATAATCGTCGACGGGGTCATAGGAGTAAGCGCCGTGATCGACCACGTCGTGGCCGGCCTCGCGGAGTTTGCCCGCTAGATATTCGTTGAGCTCAAAACCCGCGTGGTCCGGTGCAATGTGTATCCGCATGGAAACATGATACCG
>CAUSGP010000128.1:0-6774 GCA_963531075.1 uncultured Actinomycetaceae bacterium
ATGAGGTGGGGAGGGGCGCCCTTGCGGGCCCGGTAAGCGTTGGAATCGCGGTCATTGATGCCTCGGTCGGCGATTTTCCCGAAGGGCTGAGGGATTCCAAACAAATGAGCGCAGCAGCCCGCGAGCGCATGGCGCCCCGTGTGCGAGAGTGGGCCGTAGAAGTCGCCGTCGGGCATGCTGACGCCGATATCATTGACGATGTGGGAATCGTTGCCGCGATGAGGCTTGCCGCAAGAAATGCTTTGAACGGGCTTTCAACGACGCCGGCGGCCATTTTGCTTGACGGGAAACACAATTGGTGGGCTGAGGACTCTTTGTTCGATGTCGAGCCTCTGCTGCCGCAGATTCCCGTTCGCATGGAGGTCAAGGGCGATGCTCGGTGCGCCGTGATCGCCGCCGCATCGGTGGTTGCGAAAGTGGAACGAGATGGGCTGATGGTCATTCTCGACGAGCGTTTTCCGGGCTACGATTGGGCGAGGAACAAAGGCTATTCCAGCCCCTCTCACATCGAGGGGCTGGCGAGGATCGGACCGAGCGATCACCACAGGAAGTCGTGGCATCTGCCCGGCCTGGGGGAAGGACACCGATGAGCGAGATCGAGAACTACGAGGCCGACGCCGAGCTCGCCCTCTATCGCGAATACCGCGACGTCATCAATATCTTCCGGTATGTCGTCGAGACCGAACGCCGCTTCTACTTGGCCAACGATGTCGATGTGCGGGTGCGCGCATCATCGGGGGGCGAGGTGTTCTTTGAGGTCAATCTTTCCGATGCATGGGTGTGGGACATTTACCGCACGAGCCGCTTCATCCGATCCGTGCGCATCGTAACGTTCAAAGACGTCAACGTCGAAGAGCTCAACAAGGCCGATATCACACGCGAACTCGACCTGCCGCACGGGTGATGCACGGCAGACCTGCTGCACGGGTGATGCACGGCGGACCTGTCGCACGGGTCACGGGCAGGCGATGGTTTTGACGTTTATGAACGGTAAAGTGTTGGTCTCCGTGCGGCCGGGTGCGATGAAGGAGACGACGTTTTGAGCCCTCACGAAAATCGGCCGCTGGACGGTCGTTACTGGGAAGAGCACTGGCAGAGCATCGGCGAAGACGCCCTGGGTGAGGGCGGCGAGGCGGCGAACCCGTACGTCGTCTCCGAGACGAGCGGTTTGGGATGCGGGACTGCGCTCGACGCCGGATGCGGCGCTGGGGCAGAAGCAGTGTGGCTCGCAGAGCAAGGATGGGACGTTACCGGCGCCGACATAAGCCCCACAGCCCTCGCCAAGGCGCGCAGGCGCGCGGAGGCGGCCGGGTTGGGATCGGCGGTGCGGTGGGTTGAGGTGGACCTCATGGCGTGGACGCCGGGCGAATGCTGGGACCTGGTCGTGACCTCGTACGCCCATCCGCCGGGCAGCCAGATCGACTTCTACCGAAGGATCGCCCGTTGGGTCGCCCCCGGCGGCACGCTGCTCGTCGTCGGGCATTTGCACGGGTCTGGCGTGATGTCCGGTGAGGAGGCCCCCGAAGAAACGACCGTCACTTTAGAGCATGTCTCCGGGCTCTTCGAGGGCGGCGATTGGTCGATCGAGACTGCGCGCCAGAACGTGCGAACGGCAACCGCACGCGACGGCAGCGATGTGGAGATGCGCGATGTCGTCGTGCGGGCGAGGCGGCTTCGCTAGAACGGACGAACAGTCGTATCCCCCCACGCGAACGTCGCGTTTAGGAAGCACGGACACGAGTGCGGAATGACGCGATGTGTATTTCCTCGCGGACATCGTTTTTGGCTGACACCGCACGTGAAAGTAGGGCTGGAATAAAAGCGTAGCGGGAATATAACGGTTCCCTGTGTGTCGTCATTATTGGTGAGCGCATTATTATCGGCGAGCACATTATTATCGGCGAGCGCATTGGTCCACAGGCGGGGGCAGCGTAGCCCGTATCCACAGATTGCTTGGCAGCCAGGCGGCGTACGCTTCCATTCGGTCAAACTGGGCCTATGAATACGAGTATGAGTGCGACGGTTGATTTCGTCGCCCCGGAAATCCCCAAGAAGTTTGGAAATCAAGAATTGGGGAAATGGGGCGAGGAGCTCGCTGCGAGATACCTTCAGGCATACGGCCATATTATCCTTGCGCGCAATTGGAGATGCCGCACTGGCGAACTTGATCTCGTCGTCGCCTGCCCGCAAAGAAAAGCCGTAGTCGCGGTGGAGGTCAAAACCCGTAATGCGGGTGTGAACGTCAACTCGATAGAGGCGATTTCCCGGGCCAAATTGAGCAGGCTACGAAAACTCACCGGCATGTGGATACAGGAGAACCAGATCCACTGTCGGCGAATCGGCCTGGACCTCGTTGCGATCACCCTGGAAGACGAAGGGACATGGCTGATCCGGCATCTGCGAGACATCTCATGAGAGTGGGAACAGCCCACGCTGTCGCCGTGGTGGGAATAGACGGAAAACCGGTACGAATCGAAGCCGTGCTTCTCAGGGGCCTGCCGGCGGTGACGATCGTCGGGCTTCCGGACGCCGCTGTATCCGAGTCGCGCGAGCGGATTCGCGCTGCTTTCGCTTCGGCTGGAATCGCTTTTCCACAAGCGCGGCTTACCATCAATCTTTCTCCCGCGGATACCCCCAAAAGCGGCACTGCTTTTGACCTGGGGATAGCCGTGGCGATCCTGGGTGCGATGGGCGGTCGCGAGATCGGCTGCCGATACGTCATGGGGGAGCTTGGTCTCGACGGGTCGGTGCGTGCGGTTCGTGGCATCTTGCCCGCGGCTCTATCTGTTGCTCGGGAGGAGGCTGGGATGATCGTTCCGTTCGGGTGCGCCGACGAAGCGAAATTAGCCGAAATCGAGGTCGATGAAGTATTCCACCTCAGCCAGATTGCCGATCGAATGACGGTGCCATGCGGCCCGGTCCCGGATCCTCCAGCTCCGCATCCCAAAGAAACAGAACCAATACGAGCGTCTCTCGATCTGTCCGACGTCCGCGGGCAGGCCGAAGCCCGCCACGCGCTCGAAGTCGCTGCCGCGGGCGGACATCACATTCTCATGACGGGGGCACCCGGCGTCGGCAAATCCATGCTAGCGGCCAGATTGCCCGGGATCCTTCCCATGTTGACCACGCGGGAGGCCGTCGAAGTCGCAACGATCCTCTCAGCGGCAGGGGAATTCACTGGGCGCTTGAACGATATACCGCCTTTCGCCAGCCCCCATCACACGAGCAGCTGTGCATCCCTCATCGGCGGGGGAGCGATCCCGAAGCCTGGGGCGGCCTCCCGAGCCCACCGCGGCGTCCTCTTCCTCGACGAGATACCAGAGTTTTCCTCTCATAGTCTTCAGGCACTTCGGGAACCGATGGAAACGGGAAGAATCGAGATCCACCGGGCCAAGGCCGCGGTCGTCTATCCTGCCCGCTTTCAGCTCGTGGGGGCCGCGAATCCATGCAAATGTGGGAATTATCTGGATGCACCGGGAAAGTGCACTTGTTCGGTACGGGACCGTCGTGACTACTTTCGGCGGATCGGCGGGCCAATACTCGACCGTTTCGACATCAACATTGTCACTGCCCGCCTTTCGCGTGCCGAGTTGGTCGCCGCCGACGTCGGCGAACCGAGTGCTGCTGTTGCCCAACGCGTCGCGGAAGCTCGCTTACGGCAGCGAGCCAGGCTGAAATCCACGCCGTGGACCACGAATGCTCAGGTGAGTGGCACATGGCTGAGGCGACACACGCCCCTTCCCGCGGAAGTGGCGAGAAAACTCGATTCGAGCTTGGCATCCGGAGAAATGTCAATGAGGGCAGCGGACAAGATTTTGCGGATTTCTTGGACTCTGGCCGATCTCTCGGGGCATTGCGTGCCTTCGCGCGATGACGTCGACTGCGCATTCGCGCTGAGGGAAAGGAGCAGCTTCCGTGGAGCATGCTAGCCGCGATAAAACCAAAAACCCGCACACGCCAGAAGGCCGCGAAACGAAAGGTTCCGCTTTAGATGAAAGTCCTGCGGGAACGCAAGAAAAACGCACGAAGAATAGGAGTAATGGAGAAAAAGGGAAGGAGTGCCATGAGAGGGAACGCGAAGCGGCGAAGACATGGACACGAATCGCCGAAGGCGAAGATGCGTATGCCGTGACACTCGTTCGTGACATGGGATATGCCCGGGCCCTGGAATGGGTAAGTGATTCGCGAGGGAGTGCCGATCGAGGCCTGGCAAAAGCAGTGGCCCGATGGCAGACCCGGCTTGCCGATCTCGACGAGAAAGGCAAGGAAGCGGAAGCCGGCCTGGAGTTCACCATGCCGGGTGACTCACTGTGGCCGGAAGTCCTTGACGATCTTGGCGATGTGCGACCGCTTGGTTTGTGGTTTCGCGGCACCGCGCAGGTGCTTGCCCGCACGGGAGTGGCGATTGTCGGATCGCGAGATTCCTCGCCGTACGGGATCAAAATTGCGACGGATGCGGCCTACGAGATGGCCGATACGGGCGTGAACATTGTTTCGGGCGGCGCCTTCGGCATTGATGCCGCCGCACACAGAGGCGCTCTTGCCGCCGACGGGTACACGATTGCCATTTCGGCTTGCGGGGCTGACAGGTATTATCCGTCCTCTCACGCGGATCTCTATCTCGATATTCTCAGACGCGGCGGAGTTATCTGTTCCGAGGCGCCGCCGGGTGCGGCTCCGTATAAGCATCGCTTCCTTTCGCGCAATCGGATCATCGCAGCACTCGCGCGAGCCACCGTCGTGGTCGAAGCCCCATTTCGATCGGGAGCACTGTCCACTGCGCATCACGCCATGTCTATAGGCCGGCCGATCGGAGTGTTTCCCGGACCGGTCACATCGCCCAGATCGGCTGGATGCCACCGGTTGCTGAGAGAAGGCGCGACATGTATGACGAGCGTCAGCGAGATTCTCGAACTCATGGGAATGGATGCGCAGCGGGCTGATAAGACGGTGCCCCATGGAAAATCAACAGCGGGTGGGCGGGGCACTCCAGGGCAGCCGTGGCTCTTTGACCAGTCACCTCGTAACAGCAGGGAGGAGCGGCAACTCATGCTTGACGTTCTCGATCCGCTAGCTTCGCGCGTGTGCGAAGCGTTGCCTGTGGCCCGCGGAGCGTCGGTTGGCACAATAGCCTCTGTCGCCGGAGTTTCCGTCGCTGAAGCACTTGCTGGGCTCGGGCGGCTAGAAAGACATGGAATGGCCGTTCGCAACGCCGGGTTGTGGAAGCTGTCGCGAAAAGTTCGATGACCTACCCTTGATCCGTGGCCTTACTTATCGACGAAGCGATAGAAGCCTACGAACGCGAGCTGCGGCTGCGTAGGGGGTTGTCGGAGAACACTGTCGCAGCCTATGTGCGTGAAGCGCGTTCGCTTCTGGAATTCATATGGCAAATCGCCGCTTGCGCAGTTGACGAGCCGATGGACCTGGCCGGGCTCGAACTGGCTGACATCCGCGCCTGGCTGGCCCACAGTCAATCCAAGGGGCATTCCCGTTCCTCTCTGGCTCGTCATTCGGCGTCGATTCGCACCTTTTGCCGTTGGCTGCACAGCAAGGGCCACACGGACGTCGACGCCGCCGCCCGGCTGAAAGCCCCGCGCCCGGACAACGCCCTCCCACGTGTGCTCAACCAGGACCAGGCCAGGAAGCTCTTGACATATGCCAGTGAACTAGCCGCTTCGGGCGATCCTCTCGCTCTTCGCGACCACGCAGCCGTCGAGCTTCTTTATGCCTCGGGCCTTCGCATCAGCGAGCTCTGTTCACTCGATGTCGATTCGCTTGGCCCGGACTCGACGGTGCGGGTCGTGGGCAAAGGAGACAAAGAACGGATCGTGCCCTTCGGAATCCCTGCACGGCGAGCCATAACGGCCTACCTGCCCGCCAGGGCCCGCCTTTTGGTTCGCCCCGGCAGGGCACTATTCCTCGGCGCGCGCGGAGGACGGCTAGACCCGCGTACCTTCAGACAAACCATCCACCGACTCGCCGCCGGAGCCGGGGTGCCTGACATATCTCCTCACGATTTGCGACATTCCGCGGCCACGCATCTTCTCGACGGAGGCTCGGATCTTCGTACCGTTCAAGAGATCCTCGGCCACGCCTCGTTGGGGACGACCCAGCGGTACACACATGTCAGCTCTGAGCGTCTGCGAGCCGCCTTCGCTCAGGCTCACCCGCGCGCCTGAGGAGGCCGACTCGGCCCCCCGGGAGCGCCGACGCGCAAGTGACGGGCCCACTCGCGAGCCTGGTATGGCCGAACAATCCTGGTACGGCCGAATGAGCATGTTGACCGTCTCTCGAACACTTGAAAAACTTGGAGGGCACGCACTAGTCGATCAATGAGGAGCGAACTTATGGCCCACGTCTACATGGGCATCGACCTTGGCACCAGCGGATGCCGAGTAGGACTTTTCGACGATCGTGGAAGGCCGCTTGCCTTTCATGACACACCCGTGGCGGCTATTCACCCACGCCCAAGCTGGGTGGAACAGGACATCGACGAATGGTGGCGCGCCCTGGTTACATCCACCCATGCCGTCCTCGAAGAATCAAAGATAGAACCCACCGACATCGCAGGCATAGGCTTTGACGCGACCTCGGCGACCCTCGTCGCTCTCGATAGGGAGAACAGGCCATTGAGAAACGCGATCATGTGGGCTGACGTACGTGCCAGTGAACAGGCCGAGAGAGCTTCAACGTTCGACCATTGGTTCCGTAGGTACAACGGGGGCGGCGACGATCCGGCCTCCGCAGAATGGTTCATCTTGTAAGCCATGTGGG
>CAUSGP010000129.1:0-6700 GCA_963531075.1 uncultured Actinomycetaceae bacterium
CGGCGGGAAGCTCCGACGAGGTTCTGGTGTTCGATGTCGCCGAACTCGCTGCCACGTCCGACGCGGTGCTGCGCGGTCTCTTCGATTGAGCCGCCCCGCTTTGGATCGGTTTGTGCATAATCTGGGCCGGTCGCGCTTGATTTGGACCGGTTTGCGCACGGTTCGGGTCGATCGTGCGATTCGGACCGGTTCGCGCGCGGCAATTGCGGTGGCGTACGCGCAGGGGATCGAAGCGAGCAGCGCCCAACCGGTCATGAATAGACGAAAAGCTCGGTGGCCTGACTGCTGATGCAATGGGGTGGGCTTGAGAGTAATAAGAAAAGAGTAATAAAAACGTCTCTCGAGAATCCGCTTTCTTCTCCGCCGTGGGACTAGCGCCGTCTACGAGCGCTTACTTCTCTGTTTCTCCACTCGACTTTTCCCCGATGCCGTTGCGGCGCTGGCCTCCACTAAAATCTGGAGAACACACGCCTCGGAAAGGAGCGCGATGCAGCTTACCCTCGTCCGCCCGGCAGGACTCTGCTTCCATCCTGCAGAGCTCGGTGGACGCACCGGTTTGCCGGAAGATGATCGTATGCGCGCCGTACCGCCGAAGCGCGCGGAAGGCGTTGGCATCCGCCCGATTTCGCGAGATTCCGAATCGATCGAGAGGATTGGGCGCCTGTACTTTCGTTCATATCCCGACGGCGAGATCGGGACGTGCGAAGAGGCCGTCGCCGACGTCGAAGCCGCGAGCGCCGGCGAATATGGCGCGTGGGTCCCCGATGCGTGCCTGGTCGCAGAGGAAGGTGGGGAGCCGGTCGGCGCCATCCTGGTGACTGACAATCCGCCGTGGGACGACGTCGAGGGTCTGACCTTCATCGTCGATCTTTTCGTTGCCCCCGACAAGCGCGGACGGGGGATCGCAGACGCGCTCGTCGGCGCTGCGCTGGCCGCGGTCGGCGGCCGCGAGGTCGGCCTGCGCGTAGAGAGTGAGAACGCCGCTGCGCGCAAAATCTATGAGGGGCATGGCTTCGCTGTGCGGTGAGCGGCGGGTCAACGGTTCGAGCCTCGAGCCCGTTTGATCGCCGACGTCAGCGTCTCGCGCACAAATTGTTCGCATCCGCCTTGCCCGAGCCGGCTGGATTGCCGATGGCGGGCTGCCGCGTCGCCCCTTGGGCCGCCGCACATCACCCCTCGGGCCGCGACACATAGCCCCTAAAGCCGCCGCTCCGACCCGCCATTTTGGGTCAGGGCGCGTCGGCCGAAAGCCCGCCCTCGGGCTTGCGCCAGGCGAACAGCTCGTTGCCTGCCGCATCCGTGATCCGCGCGACGGCGCTAGGCGTCAGGTCGATTCGCACCCGCAGTGCGTCGCCCGCCTCCGCGTGGCCGCCGTTCGCGTGGCCCGCGCCGTCCCGGCCCCGGTCCGGCTGGCCCTCGCACCCTCCCTCGCCGCTCGGCCGCACCTCGTATTCGATCCAGGAGTTGTCCTTGGCCAGCACCGCGGTCTGGCCGCGGGCGATCCACGGGTGACGCCGCCGCAAGCCGATGAGGTCCTGGTAAAGGCGGTACATCCACGGCCTGTCGCCCTCGCCCGGTTCGGGGGACAGGGCCGGCCGAAGCTCGTCGTCGGCCGTGATGCCCTCGCCCTTGTCTCCGCGCACGCCGCGTTCGTCGCCGTAGTAAATCGAGGGCATCCCGGGCAGGGTGAAAAGCAGGGCAGCCGCCAGCGCAGCCCCCGTGTCGCCGACCTGCGAGGCTATGCGGGTGACGTCGTGATTCCCGATGAAGGTCTGCGGAACGAAGCCCCTGCAAAGCTCGGCCTGCCGGTCGAGGGCCCAGGTCAGCTCCCAGAAGTTGACGTCCTTGATCGAACTCCAGATCGCCTTCCACAGCTCGTACTGCGTGACCGTGTCCAACCGGCCGTCGGCGACGATCTGCGCGTAGTCTCCGTGGATCACCTCCCCTAGGAAAAGCGCGTTCGGGAACTCGCCGCGCACGCGGCCGATCGTTTCGGCCCAGAAGAGCGGGGGCACGGCGTAGGCGACGTCAAGGCGCCACCCGGCGATCCCCTTGCGCAGCCAGTGAAGCATGATGTCAGCGACGAAATCGACGACGGCGGGTTTGGAATGGTCGAGCGTGAGAAGCTCGCTGTGCCCCTCCCAGCACGCCAGGCCGCCGTCGGGCAGGCGAAGCGCAAGCTCCTCGGCGCGCGGGTGGCTGGCCGCGACGTGGTTGAAAACGCCGTCGAGCATGACGTTGAGCCCGCGCTCGCGGCACGCCGCCATGAAAGCCTCGAAATCCTCCTCGGAGCCCAAACGCCGGTCGATCGCCATGTGGTTGAGGGTGTCGTAGCCGTGGGAGGCCGATTCGAAAATCGGGCCCAGGAGAACGCCGGAGCATCCGAGCTCCACCGCGTAGTCGAGCCAGGGAATCAGCCTCAGGAGCCGACGTTCGCCCGGATCGGCCGCCTCTCGCGCCCGATCGCCGCGGATTGGAGCGCCCGTGGCTCCGAGGGGATAGACGTGCCACCAGATGGCGTCGTCGAGCAAAGACATTCGAATTCCTTTCACGGCATCGCGGCTTCGGACGGACCGCCCTGCCAAGCCCCTTGTTGAGTGACGCTCAATAACGAAATCGAGTATATGCCTCGACGGCGGCAAATGGAAGCGAACCCGCCGCGGGCGCAAAAGCGGCCGAGCCCGGAAGGCCCGGAGCTTGGCCGCGGAGTGTCAGATTGGCGCGTCCGGATTGGCGCGCGTCAAGCGATGGCGGCCCTCTGAAACAATGCTTGGCCTCAGCGTAGGCGACGTCAGGCGCCCCTAGGCGCCACGGCTAGACCGGTCACTTCTTATTCGGCTGCTTGCCGTAGTCAGCGATGGCGGCCTTGGCGTCGGCCATTTGCTCGGGCGAAAGCAACGCGATGGGCGCGCCCGTCGCCATTGCCCGCAGGTGGATTTCGCAGATGTACTCCAGAATTGGAAGAAGGCCGGCCGCCTTCTTCACGGTCGGTCCGATGGTGATAGCGCCGTGGTTTTTCATCAGTGCCCCGCTGCGGCCTTTTAAAGCGTCGGTCACGTTGCGTGCGAGCTCGTCGGTGCCGAACTCTGCGTACGGGGCCACCCGGATGATCCCGCCGAGCATCGCCGAATAGTAGTGGGAGGGCGGGATCTCGTCGACCACCAGCCCGAGCGCCGTCGAGGCGGGTGCGTGGTTGTGCGTGATCGACTTTGCGGCCGTCTCGCGGTAGACACTCAGATGGAGGGGGAGTTCGGAGGACGGCTCGAGGATCCCGTCCACGCGTTCCCCGTCCATCGAGAAGACGACGACGTCCTCGGCCGTCATCGTTTCGTATGGCACGCCCGACGGCGAGATCGCGACCTTGTCATCGACGCGGATCGAGACGTTTCCTGCCGTGCCGACGACGAGTTTGTTGTTCTGCATGAACAGGCAGGTCTCGACGATTTCCCGGCGTTCCTTCTCCAGAAGCATAGTGTCCTACTTTCCAAGTGCGTGATCGCTGTTTCCGGGTGCTGCTGGGGTGAGTGCGCAAACGACCAAAGCCTTAACGTGACGTGTACAACATATCCGTGAGCTGTTCTTCTGTCAATGAATAAGAGAATAACCTGATCAAGGTGACCTGCCCTCTGGCTGTTGTCGCAAACATGATGTCGATCAACACGGCGTCCATTGGCCGGGCGCTCGCCGAATTTAGAGCGGCGGGCCTGGTTCTGATTGGCGGGCCTTGTCTTGATCGGCGGGCCTGACACTCATCGGTGAGCCTTGTCCTCATCAACGGGCATGGCAGAAAACGGCGCCCGTGGGCGCGTTCGATTCGATTCTCGTTGATGTGTAAGCGAAGGACGAGCACGTGGAGACGTTGCGGGCCGGAGCGGAGGCCGTCCTTGTTCCCTTCAACGGCGATACGATGGGCGGGTGACGCAAGACCAACCCCCTCGCCGCCGCCGGATGTCCACTCAGGAGCGCCGGAAGGTAATGCTTGCCGCGGCAAGCCAGACGTTTGCCGCCGCGCCGTACTCGGAGGTGACGACGGCCGCCCTTGCCGAAAGCTGTGAAGCCTCCGAAGGGTTGATCTTTCACTATTTTGGCTCAAAGGCCGGCCTGTATGCAGCCGTCGTTGAGGAGGCAATCGACAAGCTTGGCCGGGCTCAGAAAGAGGCGGTCGAGCTTCTCGGCCCGTTCGTCAGCTCACGGGACAGGGTTCGTGCCACTCTGGAGGTCTACCTCGAACACATCCGCGCGCATCCCGAAGCGTGGGCTGCGCCGCTCTTGGGTGGGCACGAGCCGCCCGAGGCGATCGAAATTCGCGCGCGAGCCCGCGAATCCTACGTCCAGGAGCTGTCACAGATGCTCGGTGTTTCCGGTTGGAAACGGCATTCCTACGCAATTTCTGGGTATTTCGGCTTCCTTGACGGCGCCTGCTTGGCTTGGGTTCGCGAGGGCTGCCCGGAGGGCGACCGCTTCGCCCTCATCGACGCCGCCCTCGGGGCCCTCGAAGGCGCGCTCGGCGACTGGCGAGTGTGATTCGCGATGGTGTGATTCGCCGGGTTGGCCGTCAGTTATGTGTCATCCGTGGAATCTTCATAGGGCGGATTGCCTTCACCTTCGAGTATCTGTGAAAACAGCCTGCTGGCGATGGCGCTCACTTCGTCGGAGTCGAGTATCGTTCCCACGATGCTCGAAAGGACATTGACGGCGATTATTGCGTAGGCGGCGTCGCCGTCCTCCTCCGTGGCCTGGTTTCTGCCCTTGCTGCGGGCGATGAGCTCGGCCATCTCGTCCTTCGTCTTGGACAGTATTGCCCCCAGCTCTTCGCGGGCCTCGGGGTGCCGAACGGCGTAGATCCAGGACTCCATATTGATGAGGAGGATTTCCTTCTCCTCCTCGGAAAAGTTGGTGGTGGGCGCGAAGTCGGGCGGCTTGTTTTCTCTCCGGTACTTGTCGAAAAGCTTGTCTTGCTGCCTTGCCAGTTCGCGCAAAACCGTGAGGAAGAGTTCTTCTTTCGAAGGAAAATTAGCGTAAAGGGCGCCTTTCGTGAACCCGGCCTCGGCGGCTATGTCCGCCACGGCTGCGCCTTCGTACCCCTTCCTGGCGAAAACGCGTTGTGCCGCCTGGACGATTTCAGTGCGGGTGCGCTCGGCTTTGGTCTGGCCTTGTTTGCCGCGGTTGCGAACGCCTTCCGCAGTCGACTCGATTTTCGCCGCGGCCGAGGATAGCTGCTCAGAGGTTTTGCGCAGAGTGGTCGAGAGATTCTTTCCGGTCTCTTGTGTTACTGCACGGGTGAGATTGCTGAGGGCAGCGGTGAGTGCCTTGGTTGCCGAGGCGAGATCGACCTCGCCATCGGACTTGTCCTTTTCCTTGGCCATGGGTCTACAATACAGCAATGGCTGGGTGGGCCTCCTGGTGAAACTACGCCATTCTCGCAGTTCCTCATATGTTCGACCGTCAAGTTGGCGATCAATCCTGTTGGCTGTGCCCGCCTATTTATGATTTGAATCTTTGCCCGAACTCCCCGCATGAGCCCTTGACAGATGAGAGATGTATGGATTTATGATTAGACCGACGGTCGGTCTAATGGGTGAACCAAGAGGATATACCCATGAAACGAGGCTTTCGTCGAACCTGGAGTGTGCTTCCGGCGATTCGGGAGCTAGTGCGCCACTCGAAGGGACGGTGCCTCGGCGGATATCCCGCGGTGGTCACGACGGAGACCGACGGGAACGGAAAAGGCCAGCGGCAACAACAAAACAACGGAAGCCGTAACAAAATGACGGCAAACCAGCAAAAAGTCAATCAAAAACAACAACAAAACGTAAACGAGGAGGAGACGTGGTTCGCATAAGCAAGCCTGCCGCGCAACGCAAGGATGAGATCCTCGACGCCGCGCAAACCCTATTCGTCACGAAGGGATATCAGGCGACCACGGTCGAGGACATCTTGAAGGCGGTGGGCATCGCCAAAGGCACCCTCTACCATCATTTTTCGGGCAAGGAGCAGATTCTCACGGGTTTGGTCAGGCGCACGGTCGCCCGGGTGGTCGAAGGCGCGAAGGAAATCGCCGAAAGCGATCTTCCCACCGTCGAGAAGTTTGGGGCCGTTGTGGCTTCGGCTCGAATAGAGGGCCAGTCCGCCGAACTCATCGAGGAATTCCACACCCAGGGCAACGCGGAGTTCCATTTACTTTCGATCGTGGAGACGGTCAAGGGGCTGACTCCGGTTCTTGCCGACGTCGTCTCTGAAGGCGTTGAGCAGGGGATTTTCGCCACCGGCGACCCCTTCGGGACCGTCGAGATTTTGCTGACCACAGGCGGGTTTCTGCTCGACGTCGGAATATTCGGCGGTGATTCCTCCGACGTCGCGCGACGTAGCGGGGCCGTCATGCGCGCGGCGGAAATTTTGCTCGGATGTGCCGCCGGAACCTTGAACGTCATCGGTGCAGAGCAAGGCGGCCGGGGGGGAGAGCAATGAAGTACTTCTCGATCCTTTTCGCGGGGGCGTTCGTCAACTCTGTCGGTACGGGGCTCAGCGCATTTGCCCTGGCTATCTATATGTTCCAAACGTATGGGACGGCGTCGGCGGTTATGCTCGTTGAGCTGTGCTCTTTCGCCCCAATTGTGCTGTTGGCGCCGATTGCCGGAGTTCTCGCGGATCGCTTCGATCGGAGGGTCATGATGATCCTCGGCGACGGCGGCTCGGTTGG
>CAUSGP010000130.1:0-6688 GCA_963531075.1 uncultured Actinomycetaceae bacterium
GGACGATCGTGTGGGCGGTGGTGTGGGCGGCGCCCGAGACCATGCCGTCGGCGTCGCCCATGTGGACCATCATCGTGCCAAAGTAAGAGACGTCCTTGACCGTCTCGAGGGCTTGTTCGTAGGTGACGCCCTTTTTCGCGCGGAGTCTGGCGAATTCAGTCGCATACTTGTCCACAAGCTCCGGCTCCTCGACAGACACGATGCGTGCGCCGCTCAGGTCGAGCCCGAGTTTGGCGGCACGCGCTTCGACCGTTTCCTTCTCGCCGAGGATCACGATATCCGCGATCTCGCGCTCAAGGCACTCGGCGGCCGCGTAGAGAATGCGGTCGTCTTCGGATTCGGGAAGGACGATACGCTGCCTGTTGGAACGCGCCTTTTCGACGAGGGCGAAGGTGAAACTCAAAGGGGTAACTACATCGGATCCCTTTGCGATAGCCTGCACGAGAACATCCTTGGCCTGCGACGTGAGCGTGGGATTCACGCTGTCGGGAATGAAGACCAAAGGAGAATCTTCGTATTCGTGGAGGGCCTGAGGTACGTCTGCGCCGGCGCCGACAACGACGGTGGCCGCAATGGGCGCGTGCTCTTTGGTGATTTCCGCCGCCGCCAAGGTCGTGACGGCAGCAACCTGCCGGGCCGTGCGATTTACGCCCGAAACGAGCATGACGAGCGAGCATCCGAGATGAGCCGCCGCACGGCCTGCCCTGTCGAGTGATCCGGGCAGAACCGGATCGCCCTCCAGAAGGCCCACGACGAGCACGGCGTCGAACTCCCTGGCGTAGTCGCTGTACCGACGCAGGATGGCATTCATCGCGTCTTCCTCATTGACGACGTAACTGGCCCGCGTGGTGCCCCAGGCGCGTTCGGCGTCCTCGCGCCGTCCGATAGAGTCGAGCAGGCCCAAGAAAGCCGCGTCGTCCTCAATGGGGCCGTTGGTGAACGATCGGAATACTCCGACCTTTTCGTAGACCGAACCCAGTGCTTTGAGGTACTCCTTCGCTACCGCCTGAGTGGGGCAATCGGTTTCCGCAGCTGTGAAATACACGGTGTATGCCACGTTGCAATTCCTTCCGTTCCGACTTCTTGGTCTGCTGGCCGGTGTCTTTTGCCGTGACGATTGTCCCACATCGGGGGAGTGTGACGCTGCTAGAGAGTGACTGAGGTTCGTGAGGATCAGCACGTTGGGAGGCGGACAATGTGCGAACGCAAGGGGCGGATAATATGCGAATGCAAGAAAATAGGCGGTTGAACTACCCTCGTTTGGCCGGTGAGCGGTTATCCTGAGTGGGTGACTATCAATCCTCGCCCGGTCCTCGTTGTCGATTTCGGCGCGCAGTATGCTCAACTTATCGCCCGACGCGTGCGCGAGGCCAAGGTCTACTCCGAAATTGTTCCCCACACGGCTAGCGTCGATGAAATGCTCGCCAAAGATCCGGCCGCGATCATCCTTTCGGGAGGGCCGTCGTCTGTATACGAGGAAGGGGCCCCGGCGCTCGATTCTTCGATTTTCGACGCTGGCGTTCCGATCCTCGGTATCTGCTACGGGTTTCAAGCGATGGCCCAAGCCCTCGGCGGCACGGTAGGGCGAACGGGGACGCGCGAGTATGGACACACCGATGCGAATGTTGCGGCAGGCTCTTGCCTTTTTGCCGGCACACCTTCCGATCAAGTGGTATGGATGAGCCACGGAGACGCGGTGGAGGCCGCTCCCAAGGGTTTCCAGGTCACTGCAGCTACCTCTCAGACCCCCGTGGCAGCCTTCGAAAACCGCGAACGCAAGCTTTTCGGTTTGCAGTGGCATCCCGAGGTCGGTCACACCGCTTTCGGGCAGGCCGCTTTGGAGAATTTCCTCTACGAAGGGGCGGGGCTCGAGCCGGTGTGGACGCCCGGGAACATTGTTGAGGAACAGGTTCGCGAGATACGAGCCCGCATCGGTGATGCGCAGGTGATCTGTGCTCTTTCGGGGGGCGTCGATTCGTCGGTGGCCGCCGCCCTCGTCCACGCTGCCGTAGGCGATCAACTCACCTGTTTCTTCATCGACCACGGTCTATTGCGGTCTGGCGAGCGTGAGCAGGTCGAACGCGACTACGCGGCAGGTATGGGGATCCGGGTCGTCACCGTCGACGAATCCGAGCGTTTTCTCGATGCACTGGCGGGGGTTGCCGATCCCGAAACCAAACGCAAGATCATCGGACGCGAGTTTATCCGTTCGTTTGAGACCGCACAAGAACGGGTGATCACCGAGATTGGAGCCGAAGGTGGCGAAGTCAAGTTCCTCGTTCAGGGGACGCTTTATCCCGACGTCGTCGAATCGGGAGGCGGCGAGGGGGCCGCGAATATCAAGAGTCACCATAATGTAGGCGGACTCCCAGAAGATATGGCCTTCGAGCTGATCGAGCCTTTGCGGGCGCTATTCAAGGACGAAGTGCGCGCGGTTGGCCGCGAACTGGGAGTTCCCGAAAAGATCGTTGCGCGCCAGCCTTTCCCGGGCCCAGGCCTTGGAATTCGCATCGTCGGGGAGGTTACACGTGAGCGCTTGGAGACGTTGCGGGCGGCGGACCTCATCGTGCGTGAAGAGCTCACCGCCGCCGGGCTAGATGAGGAGATCTGGCAGTGCCCGGTAGTTTTGTTGGCTGATGTGCGTTCCGTGGGCGTCCAGGGAGATGGGCGAACCTACGGCCATCCGATCGTTTTGCGGCCAGTTTCCTCGGAAGATGCGATGACGGCCGATTGGACGCGCCTTCCCTATGACATTCTGGCGCGGATCTCCACCCGCATCACGAATTCCGTTCGCGAGGTCAATAGGGTGGTGCTCGATTGCACGTCTAAACCTCCGGGCACGATTGAATGGGAGTGACGAAGAGGCGCGAGCAGCAGATGGCGCTCGTGCCTCTTTATTTGTTTAGCCAGTTTTGTGCTCGGTCCTCGTTAGGTATTTCGGTTCAAATGGCGTAATGGGACGTGGGAAAACAGCAATCATTCCAAGAGCGCCGTCTCTTCTCGAATTGCGCAATCGAATTGATACCGGCCGCCTTGGCGAGCCCAGTTTTCTCATGGCTCTCGCTGCTGGATCTGCAGCTTGCCACCGTGATGACGGTGTACTTGTTGTGCCGCTGGTGCCCCTCAAGCTTTGAGATGTGACCGACTGACCGACGCCGTGAGTTTTCTTTTCGGGGTACGCTAAATTAAGGTTAGTAGGTTTCTATAGTCAAATGAAAGGTAATTGCTTTGGGTCTCTTCAGTCGTCAAGTGAGAAACAATGTGGATTTTGCCACGGTTGATTCTCTCGATAAGGCAGAATCCTTGGTGGAGCAGGGGGTTTTAGTGCGCGTTCTGCTCGTTCCTCCTCAGCGGGGTGGAACCGAGGAACCGGTGAACACAGTCTATGCCACGCCGAAGGCCGCTAAGAGGAAGATGCGATGCGACAGGGAGGTGGATTACCTCGAACGTCGCGGTCGAGTGTCGCGATACGCTTGCGATTTGGAGTACGACCAAAACGGCCCTAGTCGTGTTGTTCGGGCCTTTACCGTTGTGGGGAAAAGCAAGATGGGCGCCGTCGTCTACTCGCGCACCATCAAGGTTTGGTGAGAGGCTATTGCGGTGTGAAAGCGTAGAGTTTCTTTTTCCATCTGTAGCGTCAGGAGACTATTCCCGTAGGGAAACGTCGCTTGGTTTTTGGCGTTAAAGCTGGGGGCATCATGTTGAGAAGATGGCTCGGTTAACTTCCGGGTACGTCCTTAGTTTGCTATGCAATACACGACGGCCGTGCATTTGCGATATCGGTCGTGCGGCGAGGCCCGAGGAAGGCGAGGGAATTCGAATGAAGTTCTTTATTGACACCGCGGACCTGGACGAGATCCGTGAAGCGATGAGCTGGGGTGCGCTTTCAGGCGTGACCACTAATCCCAGTCTGTATGCGAAGACCGGCGGGAAATTGTCCGACTTCGAGCAGCACATGGTGAGAATCTGCGAGATTTGCGAGGGCTTGCCCGTTTCGGCCGAGTCGACGGCGACGTCGGCCCGCGAAATGGTTGAAGAGGGTAGGCGGCTCGCAGGATTGGCCCCCAATATCGTCGTCAAGCTGCCAATTGGTACCGAGAGTCTGGCTGCGACGAAAACTCTTGTGCAAGAACATATTGCAGTGAATATGACGCTTGTGTTCTCCGCACCACAAGCTCTTCTGGCTGCCAGAGCTGGGGCTCGTTATATCAGCCCGTTTGTTGGTCGGGTCGACGACATAGGATCGAATGGAATCGCGAGTCTTAAAAACATCGTGCGCTGCATTCACAACTACGATTTCGGCCATGAATGCGAGATTATCGCCGCTTCCATCCGCACCCCTTACCACGTCACAGCTGCCGCTCTCACAGGAGCTGATATTGCAACGGTGCCCTTCGCTGCGTTGAAAAAATGCGTCAAACATCCGCTCACGACAGAAGGCTTGGCGAAGTTCGAGGTTGATTGGGAAAAGGTGAAAAACGCCTAATTCTGGCCCGCTGCCTGACTTCGCCGTTTTAGGCGCGACGTAGAGCGCCCGTGTCATTCGAGCGCGGGCTTTCCATGTCGGAAGTCATGAATCTTCCGCATGGGAAGCGAGTTCTTCGACACTGGAAGTTCAGGATTTCTGCTATGAGAGCGGATCTTCCAGGTGGGGAGATCGGCGGAAAATAGTTCGTTTTTGTTCGGTTGGGACGTTTTTCCGAGGTGGAGGGCAGGGCCGCCAATGGGCGCCAAAAGTAATAGGGACTAAAGTCTTGTGTCAAATTGGACAAAAGTCACAACGCCTGTGTTTCGCTTGGTGGTGCGGAAAAGTGGCCTTTCGTGCGTCCGTGTGGACAAGGGGCGCCGTAGCCGAGTGGTGATATCGCTGTTCGAAGGAGCAAAATTGAAGTATCCGCTGGACTCCAACCAAGAGAAGAAGAGGATTATGGGAAGCGACGCCGTTGTCGACACCGAGGCATGGAAGGGTTTCGTCCCCGGGAATTGGACCGAGACCATCGATGTCCGCGATTTTATCCAGAAGAATTACACCCCGTATGAAGGCGACGCGTCCTTCCTTGCGGGCCCAACCGAGAAGACTCTTCGTGTGTGGAACACCCTCGAGAAGGAGTATCTGTCCGAAGAGCGCAAACGTCGCGTCTACGACGTCGACACGAAAATCCCCGCCGATATCGACGCATTCCCCGCAGGGTATATCAGCGAGGACGACGACGTCTGCGTCGGCCTCCAAACCGATGTGCCGCTCAAGCGCGCAATGATGCCGAACGGCGGGTGGCGCATGGTCGAAACGGCTATCAAGGAGGCGGGCAAAGAACCCGATCCCGAGGTCAAGAAGATCTTCACCAGGTACCGCAAGACGCACAATGACGCTGTCTTCGACATTTACACTCCCCGCATTCGCGCCGCGCGCTCCTCGCACGTCATCACGGGCTTGCCGGACGCCTACGGCCGCGGCCGTATCATCGGCGATTACCGCCGCGTGGCTCTCTACGGCGTGGATCACCTCATTGAGCAGAAGCAGGCCGCGAAAGACTCTATTGCGGATGCGCCCTTCTCTGAGCACTGGGGCCGTTACCGCGAGGAGCACGCCGAACAGATCAAAGCCCTCAAGAAGCTTAAGGCTATGGCGGCGGCTTATGGCTTCGACATTTCCGGCCCCGCAAAGAACGCCAAAGAAGCCGTTCAATGGACATATTTCGCCTACCTGGCCTCCGTCAAGAGCCAAGACGGCGCCGCAATGTCCATTGGCCGGCTTTCGGCTTTCCTCGACATCTATTTTGAGCGTGACCTTAAGGCCGGGCTCATTACCGAGACTGATGCCCAGGAGATGATCGACGCCATTGTCATCAAACTTCGCATCGTCCGCTTCCTCCGCACCATCGACTACGATCAAATTTTCTCGGGCGATCCTTATTGGGCTACCTGGTCCGACGCAGGCTTTGGCGAGGATGGCCGTACGCTCGTGACGAAGACGGCTTTCCGCCTGCTCCAAACGCTGAGGAATCTCGGCCCTGCGCCCGAGCCGAACATTACGATCTTCTGGGATCCCGCGCTTCCCGACGGGTACAAGGATTTCTGCGCCGCGATTTCCATCGAGACGTCGTCGATCCAGTACGAGTCCGATCCCCAAATCCGCGATCGCTGGGGCGACGACGCCGCCATCGCCTGCTGCGTCTCTCCGATGAGGGTCGGCAAGCAGATGCAGCTCTTCGGTGCCCGAGTCAACGCCGCGAAGGCCCTTCTGTATGCGATTAACGGTGGCCGTGACGAAATGTCAGGCAAGCAGATTGTCGAGGGGTTCACTCCCGTCAAGGGTGACGGTCCGCTCGAATTCGATGACGTGTGGCGCAAGTACGAGGAAATGCTCGACTGGGTCGTCGGTACGTACGTCGAGGCTCTCAACATCATCCACTACTGCCACGATCGCTACGCCTACGAGTCGATCGAAATGGCTCTGCACGATTCTGATATCGTGCGCACAATGGGATGCGGTATTGCGGGGCTCTCCATCGTCGCCGACTCGCTTTCGGCCATCAAGTACGCGAAGGTCACCCCGATTCGCGACGAGACCGGCCTTATCGTCGATTACGAGACGGAAGGCGATTTCCCCCGTTACGGCAACGACGACGACCGAGCCGACGACATCGCCGCGACGATCGTCCACACGATCATGGACAAGATCAAGGCG
>CAUSGP010000131.1:0-6612 GCA_963531075.1 uncultured Actinomycetaceae bacterium
GGTCGAGGCAAAAACGAGCGGCGGCGTCGACGTGCACATCAGCGAAGATCCAAACAATCCCATTCGCGTGACAGTCACATTGAGCGAAAGAAGCAAAGACGATACGTCCCATCCCGCCCAGCTGAACGTGCGTTTCTACGGAGCGGCGGCGGAAGCCGTCGAAACGGATACGATGACCCTGGCCGATTCTTCCCTGCCCGAAACTCTGGGGGCGCCCCGAATTCGCGCCGGTGGCTGACATTTCCTCATTTCTCGTCGACGATCACGAGGCCGACTCCGACACAGTTCTCTCACATGGGGCCGTCGTCGAGGTTCTGCCGCCCTTCGGAGGAGGATGACATGCTTGACGTCGTTCACACCGGGCTGACGGCCCAGCGGCTCGATCCGGCCGCGATCCACAGGGATGCGCAGGACCCACGATGCGGCGCCATCGCAATGTTCCAAGGGACGGTGCGCGATCATTCTGCCGGGGCGAGTGTCACCGCCCTCGAGTACACAGCCCATCCTTCGGCGAGCCAAATACTGCGTTCGATCGCCGAGGGTCTAACCTTGCGTCAGGGCGTCCACCACGTCGAAGCATGGCATCGCACGGGGCTCCTGGACGTCGGAGAGGTCATCATGGTGGTCGCCGTGTCCGCCGAACATCGATCCCAAGCTTTCGGGGCTGCAGAAGCGTTGGTCGACGAAGTCAAGGCTCGGCTTCCGGTGTGGAAAAAGCAGATCATGTCAGATGGCAGCCATCGCTGGTCGGGATTGGAGTCCGCGTGACGTCACTGAGCGTTTCACAACACCGCGCGCTGGTCGATGCGCTGGTCGAACCTTTGAGCCCACTCGAATGTACCGTGGCGGCTCTCCCTTACGGAACCGGACGCGAAGGAGGAGCTTCTTCCGGCGGCGTCATGGCTACAGTGAACTCGACGGGCCTCGTGTTGGCACGCGACGTCACGGCACGTTTGAGCGTCCCGCCATTCACCAATTCCGCCATGGACGGCTTCGCGGTGAGGCAGGCCGACATCGTCGACGCGCCGGTCAGTCTTCCCGTCTCAGGCGACGTCGCAGCCGGTGACACTCGCAAACATACGCTAGAGCCGGGTACCGCCATGCGAATCATGACCGGTGCGCCATTGCCGCAGGGCGCTGACACCGTCGTCAAAGTAGAGGAAACCGATCATTCGGCGGGCGCGAGTGCTGCTCCATCGGCCGTTGCGATTCTTGCATCCCCGGATGAGGGAACGAATGTGCGTGCCGAGGGCGAAGACGTCAATGTGGGCGATCCCATCCTCCCCGCCGGTTTGAGCCTCACCCCGGCGGCGGTGTCCGCGGCCGTGTCGGTGGGGTACGCCTCTCTTCCCGTCTATCCCCGGCCCCGCATCGGTATCCTCACGACGGGCAGAGAGCTCGTCGCCCCGGGAAGCGATCTCGCCGAGGGGCAAATCCCCGACTCCAATGGCGCTCTCATCGCCGGGCTCGTGACTCAGGCCGGCGGCGACGTCGTGGTGCAATTGCGTAGCACGGACAATCCTCGCGCTCTGCTTGCCGCCCTGGATCGGGCACCCGACATCGACCTGCTCATCACGGCCGGCGGCATATCCGCGGGCGCTTACGAGGTGGTTAGGCAAGCACTTTCCTTCCCGACGATGCGCTTCCACCACGTCAAGCAGCAGCCCGGCGGACCCCAGGGTATCGGAACGGGACGAATAGGTGGGAAAGCCGTACCCGTTGCCTGCCTTCCAGGCAATCCGGTGTCGGTCTACGTGAGTTTCCACGTGTACGTGGCGGGCATGATTCGCGTTCTGTCGGGGCGCGATCGCGCGACGGAGCCGGTCATACGCGAGGTTGTAGCCGATGCTGAATGGGCTTCACCGCGAGGGAAGGTCCAGTTCATTCCCCTACGCTCAGAAGGGGGGCTCGTCCGCCCGGTGCACGAGCTGGGTTCACGCTCGCACCTCGTTGCTTCGCTGTCGCTGGCCAACGGGCTGGGAGTCGTGGAGGCTGCCGTTGAGCGGGTGAAACCGGCGGACAGGCTGGGATTCATTGCGACCGAGGGAGGCGGCTGTGGCTGACGGCGAACGAACCGCCAGGCCCGACCGTCTGTCACACCTGCGAATGGACGGCACTGCCCACATGGTCGATGTGACCGCAAAGGCGCCAACGATCCGGGAGGCCACCGCGGATGCTCGCGTCGCATGTTCCCGAGCCGTTATGGCACGGCTGCAAGACGGCTCCGTGCCTAAGGGTGACGTGCTCGCGGTAGCTCGGATCGCGGGGATCCAGGCAGCCAAGAAGACTCCAGATCTCCTTCCTCTCGCGCATATCATCGGCGTTCACGGCTGTGACGTCGACGTGGAACTAGCGGCTGATCATGTTGCGATCCGGGCGACAGTTCGAACGGCCGACAGGACTGGCGTCGAGATGGAAGCGTTGACGGCGGTGACCGTAGCCGCTCTGGCAGTCGTAGACATGGTCAAGGGAATCGACCGCTCTGCTGTGATTGCCGAGGCGAAGATTGTGGCCAAATCAGGCGGCCGTTCGGGTAGCTGGATTCGCGACGACGCCGAAGGCCGGAACGAAAACGAGCCGAAAATGAAGTGAGAGGGCGCGCCCCTTCGGGGCGTGCCCTCTCACACTCGATTGCGTCTACTTTTCGACGACAGCAAGCACGTCGCGCGAGGACAGAATGATGTACTCGTCCGCTCCATACTTGATCTCGGTCCCGCCGTACTTGGAGTAAATGACGACGTCGCCAACCTTGACGTCGACGGGAACGCGATTGCCCTGATCGTCGACACGGCCCGGCCCAACGGCCAAAACCTTGCCTTCCTGCGGCTTTTCCTTCGCGGTGTCCGGAAGGACGAGGCCGGAAGCCGTCGTGGTTTCTGCTTCGAGCTGCTGGATCACAATGCGATCCTCAAGCGGCTTGATGGAGACCGACACTTCGGATCCCCCTTCTATATACTCGTGCTTTGGTTGAGAAAGCCTGGACGCGGGACCGCCGTCGCGGGGGTCGGGCCCGAACCGGGCACGCGCAACTTTCGCTGCGCCTGATGAAAGATTAGCACTCGCACACGCAGAGTGCCAGCTTTTCGCCGTAGGCGCAGACCGCCGTGCGAGACTTGATCCGTGGACAGTTTCTCCTCTTCGAAGTCCGACTCGAGTTGGCCTCATCCGGCCGTCGAGCCCTCGCCCACGGACGTTAACCCCTCGCCTACTGTCTTGAGCTCCTCGCCCACAGACTCAGAATCCCGCGATATCGCTGCCGCACGGTGGCTTCTTGGCGACGCCGGACGCGCCGCCGTCGCCGGACTTCCTCCGTACCGATCCCAGAACGTCTTCACTCTCACCTCGCGGCTGCGGCATCAGGGTTTGGACGCCTATCAGACGGCGGCGGCGCTTCCGCTTTCGCGGCTGCGCGAGCGCGGTACGGCAAAATTCGGCGAACGTTCGAATTCAATGTTCTTCACCGCCGACGGCTACGAGCAGGCGACGCGCTTGAGCGTGGGTTCGCTGCATGCCGCACGCTTCATTCAGGCAGGCGTGAAGCGAATCGTGGATTTCGGCTGCGGAGTCGGCGCGGACTCGCTAGCTTTCTCCCTCGCCGGCTTAGAGGTGACGTCCATTGAGGCTCATCCGATCGCGGCGTTATACGCGGCGGCAAACGTGCCTGAGGCTAGGGTGATCTGCGCCGACGGGCTTACGATCCAGCTTCCCGAGGCGGATGCGATATGGCTCGACCCGGCCCGGAGAACAGGCAGCGGAAAGAGAGTCGCCTCCCCCGAAGCCTGGACGCCCCCATTATCGCGCGCCCTAGAAATCTCGAAAAGATACACCGTCGCGGGGATCAAAGCGGCGCCTGGAATCGCCCACGCCGACCTTCCCGCGGATGCGCTCGTCGAATGGATCGGGGAAAGCGGAGACCTGCTTGAGGCCGTCATCTGGCTCGGCATGAGAGCCGGACGAGTCGCGACGATCGACGGCGAGTCCTTCGACTCGGGCGCAACCGCGGCAAACGAGCCGGTGGCCTTCGTCGATCCGCGACCTCTCGGGACGATCCTCGTCGAACCCGACCCGGCCATCATCCGCTCGGGCGGGATCGCCAAGTTGTGCGAGCGATACGACGTTGCACCCGTGTCTGACGGAATCGCATACCTGTCGGGCACCGTCATTCCGCCGCATTGCGCCGCCTTCGAGATTCTCGACCTTCTCGCCCCAGACGTTAAAGCAGTCAAGAGGGCTTTGACAGCCCGAGGAATCGGAAGAGTGGAAGTCAAAAAGCGGGGCATCGATGTGGACGTCGAAACGGTGAGGAAAAAACTGCCACGCGAAGGGGCGGCCTCTGGCGTCGTCCTCTTTTCGCCGGTCATGGGCCGCCGCAAAGCGATTCTCGCTCGGCGGATCAGCACTCACGAAACGACAGACCCAAACGATGCATCCGCGTCGTGATTTGTTCACATCGTGATGCGGTTCAGGTCCATTCCCGTATCGACCGTGATGTCCAAGGGAGAAGGTTCGACGCCGTTTCGCACGAGCTCCCACCCGAGCGATGCGATCATCGCACCGTTGTCCGTGCAGTATCGGATAGGAGGAATCCTCACTGTAACGCCGGCTTCAGCGGCGCGCTCAGCGGCGAGCTCACGCAGGCGCGAGTTGGCCGAAAAACCACCGCCGATCACAAGGGTGTCGCAGTCGAAAACCTCGCAGGCAGTGAGGGCTTTGGCCGTGAGAACATCACAGATTGCCTCGGAGAAGCTTGCAGCCACATTCTCCTTGTTCAGTTCGTCGCCGCGTTCGGCCATGCCTTCGACGTAGCGTGCGACGGCGGTTTTCAAACCCGAGAACGAGAAATCGTAGGGGTAGCGCGCCTTGTCTTTGCCTTGCGAGAGCCCTCGCGGAAACCTGATGGCCTGCCTGTCGCCGAGCTTAGCCAGACGGTCGATGTGCGGACCGCCGGGATAGGGAAGCCCAAGCAGGCGGCCCACTTTGTCAAAAGCTTCGCCGGCGGCGTCGTCAAGAGTTCCTCCGAGCTCTTCGACGTCGGTTGCAATATTGCCTACGCGAAGGATCGAGGAATGCCCGCCGGAAACAACCAGGCCAATGAAACGATCGGGGAACGGGCCGTCGACGAGTTCGTCGACGCACAGATGGCCAATGATGTGATTGACACCATAAAGTGGTTTCCCGCCTGCGAGCGCAAGGGCTTTGGCAGCGGATACCCCGACCGTCAACGATCCGACGAGGCCGGGGCCGGCAGTCACGGCAACGGCATCGATCTCCTCCAATGCCACGCCCGCGCGTTCGAGCGCCTCATCCAAGGTGGGGACGAAGGTCTGCAGGTGCGCCCGAGAGGCTATTTCAGGAATAATCCCGCCATAACGGGAAAATTCGTCCATGGACGTCGCGGTGACATCTGCGAGGAGTTCCCCGTCGCGGACCACGGCAACGCCAGTTTCATCACATGAAGTCTCGATACCCAGAACGGTAATGCTCACGTCCCACCAGTCTAGCGGACGAAAAGCGGGGCGCCTGCTCCCTAAGTGCCACTGCATATGAACCCGTCGGTTCTCTGGTCCTCACGGCCCCGTGAGGCCGTTCGGCCGACTGAAGCCCCATCGGCCATGAAGCTCCATCGGCCACGTGAGTTGCCTCTATCTAGTTTTCAGGAATGCTCGCTTGGCCGTCCGTGGGCTGGGCGTGGTTTCCCAAACGCTGACGGGCCTGCTCCACGAGCTCTTGCGCCGTCGCGGATTCGCCGAAGGCCGAATGGACCAGCGTTTCGTACTTTTGCGTGACATCTCGATGCGCCTGGTGAGTCACGGCCAAAACGAGTTCGGAAAGGGCCTGCGGTGTCAACGTAAACGCGGCTGACGTGATTTCGATGTCGGACGGCACACCCGCGCTGTCCACCTCGACGCTGACTTCGCCGTGTTCGCTGCGAGCCCGGGCCTGCAGCGCTAACGCCTGCTGGGCGAAGGCCTCTGCACGTTGCAGGTTCTGCTGAGCCTGGGCGAGTTGTTCGTCCAACCTGGCCTGAATGCCCTCCACATTGGAGAATTCCGGAGCACCCATGTCAATCCTTTCTACGAGAACGGCGGCCAAGGGCCGCTCAAAGGCACGGGGACGGCATCGCGCCCTTCCAGCGAGCAAAACCTCGAATGGGTCGATGCGCGAGTAGGAGGGAATACGTCCCCACACGGAAATCCTACTGCTTTCTAGCCGATCGGCGAATGCTGGAGGCGGGACTGGAGCCATCTCCCCCGCCACCGGCTCCATATTCGGCGAGGAGCTTCGATAACGTAATGATCGCTGGCGGAAGCTGACGTTCTCGAAGAATCGGCCGCATGCTCCCGCCTCACCCACATAGGTATCGTTGCCGCCATCAAAGCGAAAGGAACGTAGCAATGGCACATAAAGGCGAAGCGCAGGTGCAGACCCGGCGCATCCGCAGGGCACGCTCAGCCGACGATCTCAATGCCAGAAGAGAGCAAGCCTTCGAAGTATTCGCAAGGTGGCTGCGGCGTAACAATCCTGAAGCGTGGGTGGGAACTATGGACGATTGGAACGTAGGCCCGTACGAGCACAGGGACATATTCGTCATTTCCCCGAGCGGGCGCCGCC
>CAUSGP010000132.1:0-6536 GCA_963531075.1 uncultured Actinomycetaceae bacterium
CACATCTGGGATTCGCATGTGAAAGCACGAAAATTAGCCGAGGAAAGCCCATATAGTGGCGTGCACCATGTTTCATATGTTTATACGCGATCCTTTGGAAGGATGGGCGGCCCCGCGCCGGGATGAGCTCGCGGCCGCCCCGGTGGCAGGCCCCTCGAATGAGGGGCGTTGATGAGAAGCCGGTGAGGCTATGCCGGAGTTGTGGTCTCCGGTCCGCGGTGCATGCGGGACAATGGTGGAGTGACTACGACATCGGATGACGCCCGCGAGCGTTGGAACGAGTTGGCGCCCTTGGTTGCTTCAGCGCAGACGGCCTACCATTCCGGGGACGAGCCGATTTTCACCGATGAGCATTACGATCGGCTCGTCCGCGAAATGCGAGACTTAGAGGCGGAACACCCCGAACTGGCTGTCGGTTCTTCCCCCGCGCGCAGCGTGGGAGCGCCGAGCACTGCGGGCTTCGCGAATGTCAATCACCTCGAACGGCTCTACTCGCTGCAAGACGTTTTCACGCTTGAGGACCTGCGCGAGTGGTATGAGGGGACGGCTGGCTCAACCGCCTGCACCGCCGAAGTGAAGATCGACGGTTTGGCCGTCAACCTCAGGTATGTTGGCGGAGAACTGGCTGTTGCCGCGACCCGCGGCGATGGCGTCACAGGCGAGGACGTCACGGCCAATGTCCGCACGATCGCCAGCGTCCCTTCTTCTTTGCGAGGGGATTTCCCCGACGTCGTCGAGATTCGCGGCGAAATCTTCATTCCCTTGAGCGAGTTCGAGGCCTTCAACGCCAGGCAGAAAGAAGCGGGACTCAAGGAGTTCGCCAACCCCCGCAATGCGGCCGCCGGATCACTCCGGCAGAAAGACCCGAGAGTCACGGCGGGGCGGCCCTTGGCCTTCATTGCCCACGGACTGGGCCGCGTTGAGTCCAGCTCCTCCTATGTTGCAGGGAAACTGGCAAGCCAGCGGGGGCTGTATGAGCTCTTCGACTCCTGGGGCATACCCGTCTCTCCCTATACGCGGCTGGTCGCTTGTTGGGATGACGTCGAGGGGTTCATCCGTGAATACGCAGATGCTCGATTCGATCTTATCCACGGCATCGACGGCGCCGTCTTCAAGATCGATTCGCGTGCGGAACAAGAGGATCTGGGTGCCACATCGCGCGTGCCCAGATGGGCCGTCGCCTACAAGTACCCGCCGGAAGAGGTGCAGACCCGTCTGCTCGACATCAGGGTTCAAGTGGGGCGCACTGGCAGGGTCACGCCTTTCGCGGTCATGGAACCGGTGACTGTGGCCGGGTCCACGGTGGCGCAAGCCACCCTTCACAATCCCGCGGAAGTCGCGCGAAAAGGCGTGCTCGTCGGCGACGTCGTCGTCGTGCGCAAAGCGGGTGACATCATTCCCGAAGTGCTCGGCCCCGTTCTCGCATTGCGCGATGGAACTGAGCGGAAATGGACGATGCCGTCCCGATGCCCTGCTTGCGGCACCGAGTTGGCTCCCGCCAAGGATGGCGACGTCGACATACGCTGCCCCAACACGCGCTCGTGTCCCGCGCAATTGGCCGAGCGAATCGCCTACATCGGCAGCCGTGCAGCACTCGACGTCGAAGCGCTCGGAGACGAAACGGCACTGTGGCTGACCGACCCTGAACGCCGCCGCCCGGATGCGCTTATGGCTTTTGCGGAGGGGCGCAAACTTCATATCGAAGGTGAAGACGGGCGAGTCCGCGTGGTCGAGGCTTCCCGCGACAAGCTGCGCGAACTCGGCGTCGTCGATCACGACGGGGCGATCATCGATTCCGAGCATATCGTCGATCCCGAGATTCAAAGGTGTTTCGGCATTCCTGCGCCCCAAACGCCCGTTCTGACTTCGGAGGCGGGGCTGTTCCAGCTCACCGCGGAGAGCGTGCGCGAGGTGTGGATATGGCAGGAGGTCAAGGTCAAAGGCGAACCGACCGGAGATTATCGCCTGATTAGAGCGGCGTGGACCAAACCCAAGTGGCGACGCCCGAAGGGCGCCCCGGCTGAATTGGTATCGCCTTCGCAACCGGGCAAGATGATTGAGCTCATCGTGGCCGAGCTTGATGCAGCACGAACGAAAGAGCTGTGGCGCAAGATTGTGGCGTTGTCGATCCGCCACGTGGGCCCGACCGCGGCGAAAGCGATCGCTGCGACATTCGGTTCGTTGGATGCGGCCCGTGCAGCCTCTTTCGAAGAGATGTCGGGTATCGACGGCGTTGGCCCGGTCATAGCCCGGTCGTTCCTCGAATGGTTCGATGTTCCCTGGCACGCGGATATCATCGACGCCTGGGAGGAAGCCGGCGTTGTCTTCACGGAGGAAACCGCCCCCCGCGAAGAATTCCCGCAAACTCTTGCGGGAATGACGATAGTCGCCACCGGAACGCTCACGGGGTACACGCGCGATTCGGTCAAAGAGGCCATCGAATCTCGCGGAGGGCGGGCTGCCGGGAGTGTGTCGAAGAAGACGACGGCGGTCGTGGCAGGGGCGAATGCGGGTTCAAAGGCGGCCAAAGCCGAGGCTTTGGGCGTCCCGCTGCTTGACGAGGAAGGATTCGACGAGCTCTTGCGCACGGGCGAGCTTCCGGCGAAATCCTAGGAGGAAACGACGCTCGACTGACTGATCTGCGGTGCCTGCGGCCTGATCTGCCTCGCCCGTAGGCCCGACTGCGTCATCCGTCGGCTGGCGAAACACCGCGCCGAGGGTGGGGCTTTCCCCAAGTCAACGCCGCGTCGCCCTTTTGCGAGCGAAACCTTGACGAGCTCAGGATCCCAACGAGATCAGAGCCTCAAAGGAGAGGAGCGAGCGGGCGTAGGATCGTCTCGAGTATTCGGTCCCTCCTGCCGCGTGACTGCCATTGATCGAGGGTCAACTCGTGGGAATTGGCAAGATCGACTTCGAAAATGCGCTCCATTGCAGCGGCAAAGCCCGCGTCGAACACTTCGATATTGATCTCGAAATTGCCGCGAAGCGAGAGCCTGTCGATATTGGCGGTTCCCACGGTGGACCAGCGTCCGTCGGCGGTCATCGTCTTGGCGTGGACCATGGCCTCTTCGTAGAGAAAGATCCGTACGCCCGACCGCAAGAGGCGCTCATAGTGGGGGCGCCCCGCCCAATCGCCGACGATGTGATTGGAATATTCGGGGATGAGCACGCGCACGTCAACGCCGCGCCGAGCGGCATTCGTCAGTGCGATGAGCATAGGTTCTTCGGGTATGAAATATCCCATCGTTATCCACACCCGCAGAGCCGACCTGTTGATGGCGTCCATGTAGAGAGCGCTGATGGGAAATACGTTCAATGCCGGCGTGTTGATGACGGCGCGCACCGTCGCATCCCAGTCGGTCACGCCGCCGTCGGGAAGTGGAGGATGATGTTTTTTGCGGTAATCATTCCACATGTCGATAAAGGCATCGTCGAGTTCCCAGGCTGCCGGGCCTTCGATCCTCACGTGGGTGTCCCGCCATTCGTGAGCGTAGAGAGTGCCAATGTTATATCCGCCCACATACCCGATTCGCTTATCGACGGTCATGATCTTGCGGTGATCTCGCCCTTTGTCGCGCGCGCGGCCGTTGAACAAGCCGGGGCGGACGAAGGGAAAGAGAAGCGTATGCAGATGCTCCATCTTTGGAAGATGACGGAAACGGGGATCTTGATTAGCGTTTCCCCAGGTGTCCATGATCACGTAGGTATCGACTCCGCGTCTGGCCGCATCGATGAGGGCGTCGCGGAACTCCATGCCCGTTTCGTCGGCTTTGACGATGAACCATTCAAAGAAAATGCGATCTTTGGCTGCCCGGATATCGGCGAGCATGGCGTCATAGAGCTCACGGCCGTAGGTGAAAATGGTCATCGAATTGGGTCCGACCTGGGCATTTTGAGGCGGGAGGTGCGGAAAGCGTCCCGATTGCGGGGAGCGCTTTTTGCGCATTGCATCGATGACGCTGACCGTCGTGATTGCGGCTGCCTGGGCGGCAGCGGTACCGAGAGCCCACCACTTGGCGGCAGAAAGGACATGGTGCTGCTTCGGGCCCCGGAATTTTCGCATGGTCCCACTGTATAGAGGAGATGTCGTTTTTGCATCGCAAACGCCGCGCAACGGTACCCTGGACGCTCTCCGGCGCGCTTCTTCGCAACCGCGTACCATTGAGAGCATGTCGTCTTTTTCAGTTGACGAGGTCGCACGTCTAGCCGGCTTGGCTCGCATTCGCCTTTCCGAGGGCGAAATCGAGCGGATGGCCGGGGAACTCGACGTGATTGCCTCCGCCGTAGCCAAGGTTTCCGAGGTCGCCACACCGGACGTTCCTGCGACGAGCCACCCGATAGCGCTGACCAACGTCATGCGTGCCGACGTCGTCGTCCCCACCCTGGACCGCGACGAGGTCCTTGCCTCCGCTCCCGCCTCCGAGGATGGGAAATTCCTCGTCCCGCAGATACTGGGGGAGGAATGATGAACAACCTTCTCAGGCTCTCCGCCGCGGAGATGGCTGGAAAGCTTCGGGCCGGAGAGGTGACGTCGGTCGAACTGACGCAAGCCTGCCTCGATCGCATCCACGCCATCGATTCGCGCGTGGGCGCTTTCCTTTCGGTCGATGACGAGGGCGCACTCGCCACCGCGCGCGAAGTCGACTCTAAGCGTGCCGCCGGCGAGGAACTGCACCGTTTTGCCGGTGTCCCGATTGCGGTCAAAGACAATATGGTCACCCGCGGCAAACCGACCACGTGCGCTTCGAAGATACTGGAAGGCTGGCTTCCCCCTTACGATGCGACCGTCGTCGCGAAGTTGCGTGAGGCGGGACTGCCGATCGTCGGCAAGACGAATATGGATGAATTCGCGATGGGATCGTCGACCGAGCATTCGGCTTACGGTCAAACACGCAATCCTTGGGATGTCACGAGGATACCGGGAGGATCGTCCGGCGGGTCGGCCGCAGCCGTTTCCGCTTTCATGGTTCCCTGGGCGCTCGGTTCAGACACGGGAGGCTCGATTCGTCAGCCGGCTGCCGTAACGGGCACCGTTGGGGCCAAGCCCACGTATGGCGGGGTCTCGCGCTACGGGCTTGTGGCAATGGCATCCTCGCTGGACCAAATTGGCCCCTTTGCCAGAAATGTCGCCGACGCCGCTGCTCTTCAAGAGTTGGTCGGCGGGCACGATCCCCACGATTCGACGTCGCTGGACGCTCCGGTTCCGCCTTTCGAAAAGATTGCTTTGGAGGCGGCGTCGGCCGATAGGCCGTTGGAAGGCGTGCGCGTGGGCGTGATCGAACAGCTTCGCGGCGAAGGATACCAGGAGGGCGTCCTCGCATCCTTTGAAGCTTCGTTGGAAAAGATTCGTGAACTGGGCGCCGAAGTGGTTGAGGTCTCGTGCCCCTCTCTCGAGTATGCGCTCGGAGCCTACTACCTCATCATGCCTGCGGAGGTTTCTTCCAATTTGGCCAGATTCGACGGCATGCGATACGGCATTCGCGTCGAGCCGGAAGATGGGCCCGTGACGGCCGAAACCGTCATGGCCGCCACCCGCGGCGCCGGTTTTGGTCCGGAGGTCAAGCGCCGCATCATCTTGGGAACACACGTTCTTTCGTCGGGGTACTACGACGCGTATTACGGCAGCGCCCAAAAGGTGCGCACCCTCGTTCAACGGGATTTCGACGCCGCTTTCGGCGAGGTCGACGTACTCGTCTCGCCGACGTCTCCCGTGACCGCGTGGGAGCTGGGATCGAAACTCGAAGATCCCCTGGCGATGTACGTGCTCGACATCACCACGATTCCCGCGAATTTGGCGGGAATTCCGGGAATCTCCATACCCGCCGGCCTGGCGGGGGGACTGCCCGTTGGGCTTCAAGTACTGGCACCCGCCCATGCGGATGACCGGATGTATCGCATCGCCGGCGCTATCGAGGCTGGGCTTGGTGAACCGCTTGCTCTGAGCTGCCCTGCGGCCGATTGGGAGGAAAAGTGATGGAAGAACTCATGGATTTCGACGAGGCGGTGGCCCGATTCGATCCCGTTATAGGGCTTGAGGTCCACGTCGAACTCGGTACCGATACGAAGATGTTTGACGGCGCCCCCAATGCCTTCGGCGGCGAAGCGAACACCCATGTCACTCCCGTGTCATTGGGCCTGCCGGGCTCGCTCCCCGTCGTCAATGCGAAAGCGGTCGAATATGCGATCAAGATCGGCTTAGCCCTCAATTGCTCGATCGCCTCTTCGTGCCGTTTCGCCCGCAAGAACTACTTCTATCCCGACCTGACGAAGGCCTTCCAAACGTCTCAGTCGGATGAACCTATCGCCTACGAGGGGCATCTGGACATCGATCTTCCCGACGGCGCGACGTATCGTTTTCCGATCGAGCGCGCTCACATGGAGGAAGACGCCGGTAAGAATACTCACGTGGGCGGGGCCGAAGGCAGAATTCAAGGCGCGGATTACTCCCTCGTCGATTACAACAGGGCAGGTGTGCCTCTCGTGGAGATCGTCTCTCACCCGGCCACCGGCGTGGTAGGCAAGGCTCCGCAGATCGC
>CAUSGP010000133.1:0-6447 GCA_963531075.1 uncultured Actinomycetaceae bacterium
GGTCGGTGTGGAGGGCCACGGTCACGGGGTAGTTTTTGGCGACCTCCCGGGCGTATGCGGCGAGGGAAAGCGAACCGGCCACGCGGTCCTTGACGGTAGAGCCCGAGGCGTACTCGGCGCCACCGACGGACACCTGGATGATGCCGTCAGACTCGGCCTCGGTGAATCCCTGCAGGGCAGCTGTGAGGGTCTGCGATGACGTCACGTTGATCGCCGGGTAGGCGAACTTGCCTTCCTTGGCGCGGTTGAGCATCTCTGCATAGACTTCAGGGGTTGCGATAGCCACGAATAATCTCCTTCGTGTTGTTGCTGACTACCTTCTCATTCTCTCACTTGACAGCCGGTACACAACACGCGAACGTCCCAAAATCCCGCTCTTCAACTGAGGCCACTATCACGCTGAGGCGACCGTCACTGCTTCGGCAAGACTGCCGGAACTGCCCCAAGGTAGCCAACACCACCTTCCAAGGCCACCGATACTTCCTCCCCAAGGCAACCGGCACTGCCTCCCCAAGGCTGCCGGCGCTGCGAATCGCTCCCAGGAGACGTGCTCCAATAGAACGATGCTGCACTTCGACCGCGTTTCAAAGCCGCGCGCTGCCTCACCTGTGCTGCACAGACCACCAGTGCATGGCGATGGCGGCGGCCGCCGCTACATTCATGGAGCGGGTCGAACCGTACTGTTCGATCCGCACGGCGAAGTCGCACGCCGCAAGCAGCTCGGGCGAGATGCCGGAGGATTCCTGCCCGAATACGAGAAGGCACCGCTCGGGCAGTCGGGTCTCTTCGAGCGGGGCCGACCCCGGTGGATTGTCTACCGCCACCATCGTGTAATCTTTGGCCCTGGCCCACTCGACGACGTCGCACACCCTCGGCCGATGGAAGACGTCCACATATCTGTCGGTGACGAGCGCGCCCTTACGATTCCACCGCTTGCGTCCAACGATATGTACGCCCGAGACGTTGAAGGCGTTGCCTGTGCGTACGATCGAGCCGATATTGAGGTCGTGCGCCAGATTTTCGATGGCGATCTGGAGGGGCACCCGGCTCGGGGCGAGGTCGTCCCGAATCGCCTCAACGCTCCAATAACGGTACTTGTCGATCACATTGCGCCGGTCGCCGCTTTCCAGCAGTGCCGGGTCGAGGCGCGGATCGTCCGGCCACGGGCGAGGGTGCGGCCCGACGCCGACGTCGCGCCGCGCGTTGCCCAGCGAGGGATCCTCGGGCGGCCCCGAAAGCCGCGCCGGCTCGAAGGAACGTGCGGTATTGCTCGCCGCCTGCGCGGATTCCCCGATGTTGCCGACCGCCTCGTCCGCCAGCTGCTCTGCCCCGACCGCTTTGTCCGCTAGTCGCTCCGCCCCGGCGGCGGAATCCGCCGCCGCGTCCAGCCTGTCGGCTATGCCGAGAGGCTCTTCGACAGCATCCGCTGGTTCGCCAGTCACGCCGGCCTTCCCGTCGCGCCAAAAGACTGATCCGCTGCCTTATCGCTGGACTTTTCCTTCGCAGCGGAATCCACCGCAGCAGCCGAAGCCACGCCCATCGCCTCACGTCCGGGCTTCCCCGTCACACCCAAGCTTCCAAGCCAGCTCACGCCTGGACTTCCAGTCCGAGGTCTTCCAGCCCGAGCGCGGCCAAGTACGGGACGCCGCAGGCTTCGATCTTCTCTTTGGCACCGGTCGCCCGATCGACGACCACCGCCACCGCCAGCACATTCGCCCCGGCCTCGCGCGCGGCTTCGAGGGCCTGGATAGGCGAACCGCCGGTTGTGGACGTGTCCTCCAAGATCACGACGCTGCGCCCCTCGATGGACGGGCCCTCGATTCGCCGCTTTGTGCCGTGGTCCTTGGCTTCCTTCCGCACGACGAAGGCGTCAATGTCAAGTCCCCTCGAGGCAGCCGCATGCATGATGGCGGTGGCCACAGGATCGGCGCCCATCGTCAGCCCGCCGACGGCGTGGGCCACACCAGCGCCGAAGCCCGCTTCCTCAAGCATGTCGAGCATGACATGCCCGACGAGTGGGCCCGCCTCGTGATGGAGCGTGGCGCGGCGCATGTCCACGTAGTACGAGGACTTCTTACCAGAAGCCAACGTGAAGTCGCCACGTTGGACAGCCAAAGAGCCAACCAATTCGATGAGTCGCCTACGAAGAGAATCGTTCACACACCAGAGTGTAGTGGAAATAATCACGATTCTTCCCCAGGGGTCAGCGGGATTCCGAAGAAACTTGCTCTACAAACCTCAACATATGATAATAAAACATTAGTGCAGAAATGGGGCTTCCCAAACGAGAAAGTTATAAATAATGGTTTCTTCATTCAATCGGCGCTCATCGCGCAATCGCTGGTTTCTCCCATCGATCGTCGCCTTTGCCATTGCTCTCTCGCTGTCTTCCTGCGGTTCGTACGCTGGGAAAACTGGAAGCCCGCGCCCCACAAATTCCAAGCCTGCGAATCCCGTCCGGATCGACAGTTCCACCATTTCGACCGACGTCAGCTTGTCCGCTGATGCAACCGTCGATTCGTCGTCGGTGACGTTCAAGTACAAGCTGACCAACGATTCGACGAATGCGATCTGGGCCGTCCATCCTTCGACGGTTTCGGCTTTGCCGGACGGCGCCGGTGGTGTCATAGCGGCGATGGCATTTTTCCCCGTTCGCGAGGACCTAAGCTACGCTCAACCGCCGTATGAACGGGTCACCAAGCTCGAACCCAAACAGAGCGTTGAGGGGAAAGTGCTCGTGAACAGACCATTCACAACCCGTCACGACGTCAAGCCAGGCGCAGACGCCCTGCCTTCCAAGCCCACAAGCGTGCGGTTATGCATTGGCTATGTCGACGCACACAAACTTCCCGCAAACCAACCAGAAAAAATATCCGAAAACAAGTACAAGATCAATCGTGATACTGGGTATCAACTCCAAAAGAAGTTTGCTTGCTCATCGCCGACGCCCCTGAACTGAGCCCGGGCCCACGGGATAAACCGACGGCCGGGACGCGGATTCTGCGATCGGTGCCGTGTTCGCCCCGGGCCGATACACCGGCGGCCATACCGTCGACGTATGGCCGCCGTCCTGAAAGCCAATACTAGAAAGCGGAGGGTGACCTAAGGCCACCCTCCGCAGTTTATTCTCCATCTTTTCCTCCTCCCTCGGGTTTCACATGTCCCCTCTTCTTTTGACCTTCATATTTACTTTTGACTTCACTATTACTCTCATCCAAATTTCTCAATCCACAATTTAACCGCTCACTCTCCAATTAACTGCTCACTCTCCAAGGCCACGGATCTTCACTATTTTTTGTTGTTTATCGTTTTGCCTTATCTGTTGTCGTTCCCGATTCATCTGCTACCGCCCTCATCTCTCGCTGTTTCCCACTTGCCTGTTGTTGGCCCCCCCTCATCTGTCGTTTATCTCCCGCTCACCTGCTATTACCACCCTCGTCTGCCGTTTTATCTCCCACTTGCCTAATGCCGCCGCCTCTGACCTGTCATTGCTTCCCATTCGCCTGCTGTTGTCACCTTGTCCCCCACCTATTTGCCGTTGTCACCTACTCCGTCTGATGCCATCCCTCGCTCGTCTACCGTTATCGTCTGCTCTCCCGTTGCCGTTCCTCATCCAAAATCGCCACTGTCCTTCACGAGCTCACCTCGCCCTTCATCAACTATCAACTCCATCCTCGCCCGCTCCTCTGCCATCCGAGATTTGAGCATCTATTCCGCTTCTCCCATCAATACGTTCCTTTCTCCCACCAATACGTTCCTTTCTCCCATCAATGCGTTCCTTTCTCCCACCAATGCGTTCCTTTCTCCCACCAATGCGTTCCTCGGGTTTTCCATGCGCGTTTCCACAACCCGCCCATTCAACCTAGTGAAGCGTCATCGTTTTCTTTGGCAATCCCTATTCAGTTGTCACGCTCATCGAGTTCTTATTCGCGTGTCACATCGTTTCGCACCTCATCATGTTCCGGGTCCAACTTTTATTGCATGCCCGCAGACGGCCCGTAGCCTCCAGCCGGAGGCGGCGTGAAATCACCGGGAGTTCGGCCGTATCCGGGCTGCATCCCACCGCCCTGAGGCCCGTAGCCAGGCTGCATTCCGCCCTTCTGGGGTCCATACCCGGGCTGGCCCTGCCCTGATTGACCGCCAAAACCGGCAGTCGGCGGCGTGTTGAAACCGCCGAAGCTGACTTGGGGCAGCTGTCTGTCGGCGCTGTCGACTTCGAAGTATTCGGCCTTCTGCAGGGTCATCATCGGCGCCACGATCGAAGAAGGAAACTTCTCCGCCTTCGTGTTGAGGTCGCGCACGTTCGAGTTGTAGAAACGGCGGCCTGCGGCGATGCGATCCTCGGTGTTGGTCAACTCCTGTTGGAGATTGAGGAAGCTCGTGTCGGCACGCAGCGTCGGGTAGTTCTCGGCAACGGCGAAGAGCCGTGAGAGCGCGCCTGACAGGGCCGATTCGCTCTGCGACCTCTGAGCGAGCGAAGTCGCCGGGGCCTCCGCCATGCGACGCGCCTCAACCACGGCCTGCAACGTCATCTGCTCGTGGGCCATGTACCCGCGGACCGTCTCGACGAGGTTGGGAATGAGATCCCGGCGCCTCTTGAGTTCGACGTCGATCTGTCGCCACGACTCCTGGACGAAGTTCCGCAGCTTGACGAATCCGTTATACGTGGCGATGTACCACAGAACGAGTACGAGCAGAATCGCCACGACGGCGATGATGGCAACTTTCATCGTTCTCTTCCTTCCGTTTCAGCGATGATCCCCGAAGGGATCGATTGCGAGACTTAGTTCTCACCGACGACGCGGGCCGCATTCCCGGGCTTCGCATCGCAAGTTTCACTTTTCCGAGTCCCACCGACATCCGAGGCATTCACCTCAAGAGCCTTGAGAACCAGACCGACTGGCCGACCAGCCTTACGTGAAACAGGCTAACCCGAAAGGCAAGGCAAGTTCTCGCTGATTCCCGGGGAGAGGTACAAGCGTCCAACAGCGCGAGGTAGGAAAATACGACACCGAACGCCAAAAAACGTGACACAAGAGCTTCACCGCCAACAGGCGACATGCACAAAACGCGACAGGGGCTGTCGCGAAGGCTCTACAACTAGGAAAATTCAGCCGATGTGAGCGTTCAGCCACGACGGCCGGAACGCTCCGGACCCGCGACAGCGCGCACAAGGCTCCGGGGCGCGACCTTGAGGGCGCCCGCGAGCGCGCGGTACCTTCGCGACGGCGTGACGACCACTTTGCCGCGGCGCACGCCCTCAATGGCCTCGGCGGCTACCCGTTCGGCCGGGATGAAGGCGGATTCAGGCCACTGCCCAGGATCGACGTCAACCTTTTCGTGGAACTCTGTATGAACCAGACCGGGGCAGACGACCGTCGCGTTGACACCCGTGCCCTTCAAGCTTGCCGCCAAGCCCTCGGTGAAGGTCCGCACCCAGGCTTTGTGCGCGGAGTAGGTTCCTTGCGCCGTCAGCGCGGCCATTGAGGCGATGTTGAGGATACCGCCACCGCCGCGGGCCACCATGCCGGGGATGACGGCGTGACAGGTCATGAGGACGGCGCGCACCATGACGTTGAGGGCGTTGAGCTCGCGTTCGATGTCACCACCGACGAAGTCCTGGCCAAGACCGAAGCCCGCGTTATTGACAAGCAGGCCTACGGGACGTTCCTCGTCAATGAGACGCTCGCATACACGCAGGGTGCCCTCGGCCTGCGCGAGATCCGCCGGTAGGACCTCAACTTCTACGTCCGCTACCTGCCTGATATATTCGGCTACGTTTTCGAGTCGGTCGGCACTTCGCGCCACGAGGATGAGATTCATGCGCTCAGCAGCCAATTGCCACGCGATTTCACGACCAATTCCGGATGTCGCCCCGGTTATCAAAGCGGTAGCCATACGTTCAGCCTATCCCGAAGCCTACGGCATCAGGCGGAACATCGGGCGGCGCGCCTACCCGAGCATCGCGCAGTGCGCCTGTCCAGGCATCGGGCAACGTGCCTAGCCGGGCATCGCATGGCACGCCTAGCCTGCATCACATGGCACGCCTAGCCTGCATCACATGGCACGCCTAGCCGGCTCATCCTCTGCGTCGACGGGGACAAACGCGATCCTTTCTCCTTCCCCGCGGCGACGAACACGACCCCTCGGCGACGAACACGAGCGGCTTTTAGCTTCTCGAAAAGTGTCGGTCGCCAATGAGATGCTTAATGACATGGACGTTCTTTCGACTCGCGACTCGCTCATTATGGCGGCGGCCGCACTGGCCTGCGAACATGCCGACGCGTTCACCGCCGAGGAATCGCGAATCGTCGAGGCATGCAACGCGCCGAGGCCTTCGCACTCGGACCTGGCAGAAATCCGGGATCTCATTCGAGCTGGCCACGATCCTCTGGGAACGGCCTATTGCCACATTCATTCGGCAGAACTGCGGCGCCCACTGGGCCA
>CAUSGP010000134.1:0-6416 GCA_963531075.1 uncultured Actinomycetaceae bacterium
TGTCGATCTGCTGATCTGGGTATTCCTGTTCGCGCGAGGCGGGTGGATTCGTGTTTTCGGGAGGAGGGGCGGACATAGCCCGTTGGACTCTTGTGACTCAGCGCGTGCTGGGCGCTACGGGCGTTTTTGGGTCTCAGCGTCCTCGTTGTGCTCTGTGTGCTCTGGCCACCGCCCCTGGCCGGGAGGCAGCCCCACGGACTCGAGAAGGCCGGGGAAAAGGGCTTCGATGGCCTCGTCGCGGCGCGTGAGTTGGCGGTGCTTGCCGATCGCCTCGGTGTGCACGAGCCCCGACTCTCGGAGCACTTTGCAGTGGTAGGACATGGTCGACGGTGCGACGTCGTAGTCGAAATCGCCACAAACCTGAGGGCCGTTGGATGCGATCTTCTGAAGGATGTCGCGGCGGATCGGGTCGGACAGCGCGCTCAGGACGCCGTCAAGCTTGATGGCATCTCGATCCGGATGATGCAGCCTTTCTTTTCCCACTGCTGAACCTTTCGTCGACTTTGACCCGAGTCTACCGGTGCAGGTGCGGTGCACCTTTCCTCAATGGCAGGCGGGCCTGCCTGAGTGCATCGATGCGAACGCCCCGACGGGGCGGCTTTCCCTCAATGACTGGCGGGGCTTGCACCTGACGGTGAGCTTGCCCTTGACAACCGCAAAAGCGCGGACGGAGTATTATTTCGAGAAATATCGAAATGAAGATTGAGGGCGCCGTCGTCTGCACGCGTTGGCGACTCCAAGCTCTCGCTTTGCAAGTTTGGCTCGCCCTTAGGGATGCGTCCGGCCGACTCGTGACGGTTTGCGGGGCAGCCTGAAAGGTGCAATTATGACCGTCTCTTCGCAGTTCAAGCCCGCATCCGAACTGACGATGCGCTTGCTCTCCTTCTCCACCTTATTCGTCATCGGCACGGATACGTTCCTCACGGCTCCGCTGCTTCCCTTGCTTCAACGGGAATTCGGGGTGAGCGTGTCGCGTTCCGGCTGGCTCGTTTCAGCCTATGCTCTCGGCTACGCCTTATTTGCTCTCATTGCGGGTCCCATCTCTGATCGGCTTGACCGCCGCAAGGTTTTGCTTGCCGGGCTGGTCGGATTCGGCGTTTTCACTGCGGCTTGCGGTTGCACGTGGGGCTTTTGGTCGCTTTTCACCACGCGCTCGCTTGCGGGTGTTGCCGCCGCCTTCGTCGCACCGCAGATCTGGGCGTCGATCCCGGTGACCGTACCGCCAAAAGCAATTGTCAAAACCATGGGGTATGCGACGGCGGGGCTTGCGATCGCCCAAGTGGTGGGCATCCCGATCGCTTCCTTCTTGTCCTCAATGGGATGGCGCATTCCGTTCTTCGTGATTGCCGCCTCCAGCGCCGTGCTGTGGGCGATTCTCTATTCGGGTTTCCCGAATGTGGCGCCTGCGGCCTCCGGCGGCGGGCTCTTTGCGCCTTACGCACACGTCGCCCGTTCGCGCCCTCTCCTGATGTCGCTGATTGCATACTTGCTCTTCCAGACCGGTAACTTCACCGCCCTTTCTTTCATTGGATCGTGGCTGGCAAAAGACTTTGGCGCCGATCAGAACGCGATCGGCACGGCGATGATCATCATCGGCCTCGGCAACGCCATCGGCTCCTTGACGGGGTCGCGGCTCGTTGCGCGCCTGGGGGAACGGCGTTCGCTTTTGTTCGGGATCATCGCCCTCGGCGCCATTTACCTCGGCACTGCTTTCGTGTCCAATATGTGGGTCGCCGTAATCGTCCTGGCCGTGGCGATGCTCGTCGGCGGTTTCCTGTTCCCCGTGCTCATGAGCGAGCTTCAGAGCCATACCGACTTGGCCAGAGGCACAGTATCGTCGCTGACGAGCGCCGCCATGTATGCGGGCGCGACCGTCGGCGGAGCGATCGGAGGTCATCTTCTGGCTAGGTTCGCCGGATACAGCGGAGTCGCCGTGTTCACCGTCATTGCCTACGCCGTTTCGCTCGGCGTGTATGCGCTCGGCGGAGCTTTCAGGCGGGACTCGGAGTAGGGAGGGTAGGTGCGCAGTCTCGAACGGAGTTCGCCGTCGTCCGCGGATGCCTGTGGGCGTACGGCGGATCTGCGGAACCCGCGGCGCAACGATCCGCGGCATTTGTCGAAATCCTTCATGGACTGCGGGCGGAAGGCTTCACCGGGCGGACGGCTTAACCGGGCGACGGCGCCGTCGGAGCGTAGATCGTCCGTGAGGCCTTCGTCCGACTTCCGTATCCTTGAGACATGAGCGATTCCGACGACGTCGACCTCCGCTTTGAATTCGAACGCAAATTCCTCGTGCGCACGCTGCCTCGGGAAGTGCTCGATCACGGGTCGAGGCAGGTGATTGTCCAAGCCTACGTCTTCGCGGAGGATGGGTACGCCGTGCGCGTGCGAATCACGTTCCCGGGGCGATCGGTTGAGTGCCCGGCTTTCGATGAGGCGACGGACTATTTGGGCGCCTACGAACGGCGGCTTCTCGATGGGTTGCTGGCCGACGCCGACGAAGAAGCCAACGAGTCGGTGGCTGTGACGTCGCCAGCGATCCAGGCCGAGCGCTACGAGATGGAATCCGGCTTAGACCTGGCTGTGGCAACCCAGATTCTGCGGCGCTGCCCCACGATCATCCTCAAAAATCGCTATTCGCTCTGGTATGACGAAGACGGTTGGGAGTTCGACGTGTTCGCCGGCCAAAACGAGGGGCTCATCGTGGCGGAATGCGAGAGGCTCGCGCCCGTCGTCGACCTGAAAATCCCCGACTTCTGCGTCACGGAAGTCTCCGACGACATGCGTTTCACGAATGACTACCTGTCGAAGGAGCCCTGGCGGAAATGGGGGCCTTTGTACGCGGTCGAATTGGCGGCACGAGGTCCACATTTCATGAATATGCGCGGCGACGGGAACGCGTGACGGAGAATCGCCCGTGGGCCTGATCCACGAGGGGCCACGGGCCGTGAGCGTGCGTCGCGGCGGGATTTGTAAGCGCGCATGAGATGGAGGATCGTGGCTAGACGCGGCGAAGGCGGCGCGGGATTTCGCTCAGATTGAAACGAGGATAGCCGTGCTCACGGCAATCGACTACCGTAGTCACGGTACAAGCAGAGCGGCGGGCGCCGATTCCGCCGGGGACAGCGAAAGCGAGGAAGCGATGAGCGAATCCGACATTCCACAGTTACCCGCACCTCCTCGGGCAAAAGGGCCCGTCAACATCGTGGTCATGGGTGTTGCCGGATCGGGAAAGACAACGATTGGCATGATGCTTGCGGGCAAACTCGGCTACGTCTACGCCGAAGGCGATGAGTTTCACACCCAGTCGAACAGAGACAAGCAAGCCTCCGGCCTTCCTCTCGACGACGCTGACCGCCAACCGTGGCTCGAGGCGATCCGCGACTGGATGCGGGCCGAGAACGCCGTCGGCCATTCGACCGTCGTTTCGTGTTCGGCCCTTAAACGCCGATATCGCGATACCTTACGCGAGAACGGAGCCCGCACGGTGTTCGCCCACGTGGCTCCGCCCGAAGAGCTCAATGAGGAAAGAATTGCGAAAAGGCGCGGGCACTTCATGAACCCCGACCTGCTCCCCAATCAGTACGCCACCTTGGAAGAGCTGGAAGAGGATGAGCTGGGGTTTGTCGTCGACAATCCTGGAATGCCGGAAGAGGTCTTCGTCGAAACCTACACGCGCTTCGCAAACCTTTGATGAATTTCACTTAGGGCGGAGTCGATTTGTGATATCGGCCGGAAGTGCCTAGAATTTTAAACCTACCGGTTGCTGCAAAGCATTGGTTTGCGGTATACCATTAGAGCGACACAACTTGATAGAGCTTGCGCCCCCACAGGGTGCGCGCAATGGCAAGACGCATCCGTCCCAAATGAGGTGAGCGTGTGGGAATCCCGGATTCCTTGCCAATTGGCTGGGTGGTTCGTTTGCGCTGCTGTCGATTCGAACCACCCAGCCTTATCTTTTGTTTTCGGGCTAGTTTTGATTTGAATCGTTCTGATTTGGATTTGGCTGGTCCGATTTCGGATCTGGCTGCTCCGATTCTGGTCCGTTTAGCCTGTTTGATCCGGTTGCGCTGCACCCGGGTTGCTTTTGCGAGGTTAGGCTGCTTTGTGCGATTAGACCTGGGTTATGCGCAGCCTGGCTTGACTTTTGCGTGGCCGGACCGTTGTGGTTTGGCCGCTTTTGTGTTGTTGAGCCGCTTCGGCTCGGCCGCTTTCATCTTCAATTTCTATGATTTCTCGCTACAGGAGAAGTACATGAGCGAATTTCCCGTTTCGATGATCCACCCCGACGCCCCGGAGATCCTCTCCGCGGTTGCTCTTTTGAATGCCCCAATCGACCTGGAGGAGGTGGTCGCCCGTGTCGGCAAATTGTGGAACGGGGACATAATCCCCGAGCGGGAAGAAGGCGGCAAGATTCTGCGCTTCACATTGCACGACGTCGTTGTGCTGTTGAGCGAGCTTCCTGGACCGGCTACGCCGGAACGAGGGGAATTGCCCGCCCATGATTTCCATGTGGCCATTACGTGCTTCGCGCCGCTGAACGCGGAGGGTTTTCCGGGGCTCGCAGACGGGGCGGAGGATGAGGCGGATGGGGCGGTGGACGCGCCCGGTGCCGCGGACAAGGCGGAGGATGGCATGGGCGCGTCGGATGAGGCGCTCGCTTTGGCCATATCCCGGAAGGTGAACGGGATTCCGAGCCTCGCGGGCGAAGGCCTGGCAGAGTTGACCGACCCTTCTCGTGAAATCGCGCTGCGTCGGCGTGCTTTGGCCGCGCACGTCGTCCTCGCGAAAGTCGCTGACGCGATCATGCGCGAAGAGGCTGCTGTGGGGCTTTATCGTTCCGAGCTCGGCATTGTACAGCCGCCGGATATGATCAACCAGCTCGCTAGCCTCCTGAGTAGAGGCGAGGCTCCCGTTCCGTTGTGGGTTGGAATTCACGTGGTTAAGCCCGATCTTGTTTGCGGTCGCACCCTTGGCCTGCCATTGTTTGGCCACTTAGACCTCGAAGTTGTGGACTCTATGCATAGCGAAGAAGAAGTTTTCAGCATGTTCGCAAGCCTGGTCTACTATGTGCTTTTTTCGGATGGGCACTTCCTTCCCGGGCAAAGTATCGAGTACGAGGACGGAGCGGCCCTGACTATCGCCCAGGGAGTGAGCCCGACCGACGGCGGGACGATTCTGCGCATCGGCTACTAGAAGGCTTGGAGATTTTGATGCCTTCGGAAACGTGCGTCACCACCGAGACCCAAGGGCGTTACACTCTACGAGGATGTCGGAGCGATTCGGCCTCTCGGCTTCAGGCCGGCTCCCGTGGTGGCAGCGCGGGGCGAATCCACGATCAACAAGGCCATTTTCTGGCAGGCCCCGTCTAGAGGAGTTCCCCGTGAGTCAGCGCCACCATGCCCGCAGAGGCTACTTCGATATTGTCGCAGTGTGCTTCGTCGCTTTCCTTCTGCTGTCGAATATCGTCGCCACCAAGCTCATTGGCATCGACGTCGGCATCGGCGGTTTCTCATGGCACCTCGTATTCGACGGCGGAGCGATCCTCTTCCCCTTCACCTACATCCTGGGGGACGTGCTTTCAGAGGTCTATGGCTTCAAGCTGGCCCGCCGGGTCATCGTTACGGGATTCACTGTTCAACTCTTAGCTTCACTTACCTTCTGGCTTGTCCAAATCGCTCCCGCCAATCCCGATTATCAAAACCAAAAAGCCTTCGAAGCTGTTCTCGGCCAAGTCCCGCGCTTCGTCGCAGCCTCCCTTCTGGGATACCTGGCCGGCCAACTCCTCAACTCCTTCGTCCTTGTCAAAATCAAGAGGACGTTTGGCGAAGAGCGCATGTGGGTGCGACTACTCGGATCGACACTGGCGGGTGAAGCTGCCGACACCCTCATCTTTTGCGTCATCGCCTGGGTGGGCAACGCCGGCTGGGGAACGATACTCAACCTCGCGTTCGTTGGTTTCGCGTACAAAGTCGGCGTCGAGGCCGTTTTTCTACCGCTGACCTATACCGTCATCAGATTCGTCAAACGGACCGACCCGATGTATGTCACCGAAAACACCGGTGTGAATGAGAAAGCCGACCCGAACGGGAAAGGCGAAAAATGACCTTCGAGATCAGCTCGCACTTGGACGCTCACCCGCTCGCACGCACCGGTGTGCTCCACACCCCTCACGGTGACATCGCCACGCCCGCTTTCATTCCGGTGGGAACCAAGGCCACCGTCAAAGCGGTCGTTCCCGAGATGATTGCCAACATCGGAGCGCAAGCCGTTCTCGCCAACGCTTACCACCTTTATTTGCAGCCCGGATCGGACATCGTTGACGAGGCGGGAGGGCTCGGCCGCTTCATGAACTGGCCGGGGCCCACGTTCACGGACTCGGGAGGCTTTCAGGTGCTTTCCTTGGGATCAGGCTT
>CAUSGP010000135.1:0-6389 GCA_963531075.1 uncultured Actinomycetaceae bacterium
GGCTTCAGATTCTTTCGGGAACTCCGCCGGAGAAGTTCACGGGCTTGGTATATGCGGCCGTCGTCGTCACGGGAGTATTGACTTTTGTATTTATCCGTCCGTTGCTGCCGCGCGGAACATACATTGCTCGCCGGGGGCTTGCTTCGACGATTCTCATGCGGGGTTTGAGCAGCGGCACTTTGCTGGGCACCGAGGCTTTCCTTCCTTTGCTTTTGCAGAAAGTCCACGGATGGGAGCCCAAGGAGGCGGGCTTCATTTTGACGGTAAGTTCGATCACTTGGGCGTTGGGATCGTGGATCCAGGGACGGATTTCTTCTCCCGAGCGTCGCCGCCACATCGCCTATGCGGCAACGGTGTGTCAGTTGCTCGGCATTCTCATTGTCATTCCGGCAAGTTTCTCGGAGTTTTCCCCCTGGTTCGTCGTGGCCGGGTGGGCGTTGGCGGGGCTGGGAATCGGCTTGGTCTATTCCGCCATTTCCGTTCACGCGCTGGCCATGACTCCTCCTCCCAAGCAGGGGACGACGTCGTCGGCCATACAGCTGGCCGATACTCTTGGTTTCTCTTTCTGCGTGGCGATCGTCGGCCTGGTATACGCCATTATCATGCCAAACCAAGAGTGGGCTTTCGCCGCCTCGGTGGGAACGATGGCATCACTAAGTGCAATGGCTGTAGTGATCGTGCATAGGATCGTTCCGCATCCTGGTTCTCGGGAGGAGGCACAGCTTGAAGCGTCGGCTCGCGCGATCGCATCTCGGTAGCTTCCCGGTTGATGGCCACATTCGCCCACTGCCGCTGCCGCACGACGTGGAGATCCGCAAGCAAACCCCTGCCTTTCCCAACCGAGCACCGTGCCGCATCTCACCTCCACAACGGCGAATATTCCACACGCCAACGACTAGACTCCTTAAGGCGCAACGACGCCCCAGCTTTTTCGCCTGCCGGTTAGCTAGGCGAGCGCGCGGTGTTATCAGGTTTCGTGGCGCGCGCTGGACAACTGACAGGCAAGCATGACCGAATACACTGCGCCCTCGCATGCCGAGTGCTTCGACCGCACCCAAACCCCAGCCGAAACCGGCTCTGACTCGGCCGAAGCGCACGAGGAATCTGACAACGTCAACTCCAGCGACATCCTTTTCGACGACCTCGGCCTGCCCACAGACATCCTCGACGCTGTAAAGGAACTCGGGTTCTCAGCGCCCACGGCGATTCAGGCAGCGGCCATCCCGATCTTGCTGGGCGGACGCGACGTCGTCGGTGTGGCGCAAACCGGCACCGGAAAGACAGCGGCATTCGCCCTGCCCCTCCTTGCCCATATCGATCCGGAAGAGCGCGAGGTGCAAGCCCTCGTGTTGGCGCCCACCCGTGAATTGGCTATGCAAGGCGCCCAAGCGATCGAGTCTTTCGCCGCGCGTTCTCGCGGGGTCGACGTTGCCGCTGTCTATGGCGGATCCTCGTATCTCCCGCAGCTCAGGGCGCTCGAGCGCGGCGCCCAAGTGGTGGTCGGCACACCCGGGCGCATCATGGACCTTATGGACCGCGGCGCCCTGCGTTTGGATGCCGTGCGCTATTTCGTTCTCGACGAAGCCGATGAAATGCTCCGCATGGGGTTTGCCGAAGACGTCGAGAAGATCGCCTCCGAAGTTCCCGAGGATCGCGTCTCCGCACTTTTCTCCGCCACGATGCCGCCGCCGATCCGGCGCGTGGCTGAGCGCCACCTGAACGACCCCGAAGAGGTGACGATTTCGCGGCCCGCAACCACCGTGTCGACCGTCAAGCAAATGTATGCGGTGGTTCCAGAACGCCACAAGATCGGTGCATTGGCGCGAGTCCTGGCCGTCACCGATGCCCAGGCCGCCCTGGTTTTCGTTCGCACCCGCGCCACGGCCGAGGATTTGGCCATCGAGTTGGGAACGCGCGGCGTCGCGACGGCGGCGCTTTCGGGCGACGTCGTGCAGAAGGAACGCGAAAAACTTGTTGCGCGCCTGCGCAACGGAACGCTCGACGTGCTTGTAGCCACCGATGTGGCGGCACGAGGGCTTGACGTTGACAGGATCGGCCTGGTCGTCAACTTCGACGTCCCGCGGGAAACCGATACATACGTCCATCGCATCGGCCGCACGGGACGCGCTGGACGCGCCGGTGAGTCCCTCACCTTCGTCACGCCGAAAGAACGGCCTCGGCTGCGCCGCATCGAAAAGCATACGGGCTCGCGCATGGAGCAGATCGAATTGCCTACGCCGGCAGAAGTCTCGAAGCTGCGCGCCCGCAGAACCGTAGAGCAGGCCATGGCCCGCATGGCGAAGGGCCGTCTACGAGTCTATGAGGAAATCCTCGAGGAGTTTGTCGCCGAGCAGGCTGATTCCCAGGAGCCGGTCAGCCTCGAATCACTGACTATGGCCCTTCTCGCCCTCGCTGTGCGCGACCCGGGGCCGGTGGCCGGCGAGGAGCCTGAACGCCTCACCGTGGATCCGGGGCCCGAGCGTGAAGGGCGGCCTCGCAAGGAGCGCCAGCCGCGCCGCCAGATGAAGAATTCGGTGCGATATCGCGTGGAAGTCGGCCATAAGGATCGAGTCAAGCCCGGGGCGATCGTCGGCGCACTCACTCACGAAGGCGGGCTCAGCGGCTCCGACCTGGGCCACATCGACATCTTCCCCACTTTCTCACTCGTGGAAATCGGCGTCCCGCTCTCCCCGGAGGCGCGCAAGCGCATTTCCGAAGCCCGCGTTTCCGGCAGAGCTTTGAGGATCAGTGAGGATCGAGGTCCCGGGGGCTTCCGCGACGACGCCGGACGTGGCCGCCCTCGCCGCGACGGCGATCATTCAGACCGAGGCCGAGGAAGGGGCGAGCGCAGTTCACGGTACGATCGCACAACTCGCGACGAGAGGGGTTTCAAGCACGACCGGCGTGGCCGGGCCGGCCGCGGATACAGGTAGGCGCTCCACGGGTAGGAGCTCTAGCCCGCATCAAGTGCTCGCGGGCTAATCCTCACCACGCTCTTTAGCTCTCGCCAGGCGTTCCCTCAAAATCGGTGCGGCGCAACCTCCGCTCATCGGTTCCTACGCCGCGCCTGGAAAGCTCGAGCAGGTCGGCAAGGTTATCGGAGCCCGCACGCACCTGACATCCTGAGAGTCCGTCGAGGAGGCCGTCGGCGAAAGATACAGCTATCTCGACGGAAAGGGCTACTTCGGTCCATTCCGTACGCCCGGCATGCATCGCCATTCCCGCTGTCATGTCGGTCTGGACAACGCCCGGCGCGAGCTCGAGCACGGCGATTCCATGCCCCTGCCCGGCCTCGGCCAAGCAACCGCCCAACCGCATGAGTGCGGTTTTGGAAACGTAATATGCGGACGCACGCGCGTTGTCCTTGACGGCTGCACCTGAGGAAATGTCGAGGATGCGCCCACCGCCGGCCGCGATCATCGCGGGGACGGCCCGACGTTGGATGAGGAAAGGCGCGCGCACGTTGACCTCTTGCGTGCGCCACCATTCTTGCGGGTCGGCTTCCCACGGAAGGGCTTCGCCACCGAGGACGCCAGCACAATTGACGACCATATCGACGGAGCCTTCGGCCAGGACGATATCGAGCATCGCTTCGACGTCGCGAACCTTGGAAAGCTCCGCCCCCACCGTACACACTCGCGCACCGCGAGCCTCACATTCGGCCGCAGTCTCGGCAAGACTCGCAACTTTCCGCGCCACAAGCACGAGCTTGCGCCCGGGGCCGGCCAAACCGGCGGCGATGGCGCGGCCGATACCGCGGGAAGCCCCGGTGACCAGAATCCGTTCGCTCGGCTTCACGCTCGCAGCTCCGCCCCGTTCTTGCGCGCGGCCTTGACGATGCGTTTGCGCACGCCAGTGGTTTCTTCGGCGGTCAAGGTGTGATCGCTTCGAAAACGCAGAGCGAAGGCGAGGGACTTCTTGCCTTCGCCCACCTGGTCGCCCGTGTAGACGTCGAAAAGCACAACGCTTTCGAGCAGGGCCCCGGCAGCCTTGCGGATGACGTTCTCGATCTCAGCGGCCGTGACGCAGGAGTCGACGACGAGGGCGATATCCTCTTTCGCCGCCGGGGCCGTCGTCACCGGCCACACCTCACGCGGCGCGGCGCCGGAAGCCGCTTGATCGTTGCCATTTCCGGCTTCCATGAGCGCATCCATGTCGATTTCGAAGGCGACCGATCGTGCGGGCAGCCCCCACGCCTTACAGACGGCAGGCGCGAGTTCTCCGGCATAGCCGACGGTCCGTTTGGCGGGCCCGGATTCCAAAACGATCCGCGCGCACCGGCCGGGATGCCATGGGGCGCACTCAGCAGCTTCAGCGACCACGTCTACCCCGGCCGAGGCGGCAACGTTGAAGGACGCCTCGACGGCATCCCTCCAGTCCCATAGTTCGGGGGCGTAGCCGTAGGCGGCCGTCGTCTTCGGGCCGCAGGCGACGCCGGCGACATGGTGCGGCTGAGAAGGGATCGCGCAATGGAGGGCTGTCAACTCAGCGTCGCTCGGCCGCGCGCCGACGCCCGCCGGGCCGGCGGGAACAAGATTTTCAGGCCGCGTGACGAGCCCCTGCTCAAAAACCGCGACGAACGGGTTCGAGCGGGAGACGTTTAACCGGGCAGTCTCCAGCAGCGAGTCGAGGATCGAGCTGCGCAGGTACGGTGCATCCTCCTGCAGCGGATTAGCGAGGCGGAGCAGGCGGCGGCGCTCGTCGCCAGCCGCAATTGCCTGCCATTCGAGCGCGTCTGCCGAGACGAAGGGGTAGGACAGAACCTGGACCCAGCCCTGCTCTGCGAGAGTGCGGGCAACATCCCGCCGCGCCTGCTGAACCGCCGTGATCCCGCTACCGGCGTTCGCGCGGGGCAGCCGAACGGGAATCTCGTCGTAGCCGACGAGCCGGGCCACTTCCTCGACGAAATGGGCGGGGCCGACGAGGTCGGGCCGCCACGTCGGCGGAGTGACCCGCACTGTCGTCTCCGCGCCCATCGAAGCGCCGTTCTTAGATTTTTCGGCGTCGGATTCTTCGGCGATAAATTCTTCGGCGGCGCCAGAGCCACCGACAGAGCCGTCGCCTGCGGGAGCGGGACGATCGCCGCTCGGTTCGCCAGATACGCCGGAGGCTCCGCCCTCGGAAACTTCCACCTTGCAGCCGATCTCCCTCAGAACGTCGATGATGCGCTCGTCGGGAAGATCAAGCCCGGTCAGCCGCTTCACTTCCGACAGCCGGAAATCTTGCGCTTCCGGCGCAGAGAAAGTCCGCAAATCGAAAACCTCGTCGCCGGCCGTGCCGCCGCCGTACTTGACGAGCAGATCCACGACATTCTGGGCGGCCACCGGCGGCAGTTCGGGGTCTGCGCCGCGTTCGAAGCGCTTGGACGCCTCGCTCGCCAGCTTGTGGCGGCGGGCCGACCTCGCGATGGAGACCGGATCGAAATGCGCGGCCTCGATCAGCACGTTAGCGGTTTCGCCTGTGATCTCGGTGTCCGCGCCGCCCATGACGCCGGCTATTCCGAGGACGCGCTCGGCGGCGGCGTCGGTGATGAGAAGGTCCTCGGGGTCGAGGGTGCGTTCGACGTCGTCAAGCGTTGTGTGTCTCTCCCCCGCCCTCGCCCGGCGAACGACGATCGGCCCGCGCATTTTATCGAGGTCGTAGGCGTGTAGAGGCTGGCCGAGGTCGAGCATGACGTAGTTCGTCGCGTCCACGGCCAGGGAAATCGGCCGCATTCCGGCGGCCGTCAACCTATCGCGCAGCCACTTGGGGCTTTCGGCCTTCGGGTCGATTCCCCTGACGATGCGCGTGACGAAGCGGTCGCATCCGACGTTGCCGTGGATCGGGGACTCGTCGCGCACCTCGACGGCGAATCCGTTCTCCGTGCACGAAGGGATCGAATCGGCTTTTTCTGCCGGATCGAAGAAGTTCTGGCGACTTTCGGGCAGGCCCCGGTCGGTGAACGCTGCGCCCGTCGAGTGGTGGTACTCCCGCGCCACGCCTCGCATGGAGAAACAGTAGCCGCGGTCGGGGGTGATGTTGATTTCCAGCGTCTCCCCGCCGATTCCGAGATAGGGCAGAACGTCGCAGCCGACGCCGGGAAGCTCCTTGGCGGCCTCATCGTCGCCCGCGGCAGCGAGGACAATGATCCCGTCGTGGTCTTCTCCCAGCCCGAGCTCGAGCGCCGAGCAGATCATCCCGTCAGAGAGATGCCCGTACGTTTTACGCGCCGAAATGGCGAAGCCTCCGGGAAGAACCGCCCCGGGCAGTGAGACGACGACGTAGTCGCCGACCTCGAAATTGTGCGCGCCGCAGATAATTCCGCGCGAGGGAAGGTCGCTCGGCTCCTTGCCTGTTCCGGGGGCGTCGTTGTGCTCGCCGACGTCGACCCGGCAGTAGTTGACGACCTT
>CAUSGP010000136.1:0-6382 GCA_963531075.1 uncultured Actinomycetaceae bacterium
CGTCGTCGAAAGCCCGAAAGAAGACTATGTCTCGCGCGGAGCCCACAAGCTCAGCGGGGCTCTCGAGTGGCTTGGCGACGATGGGCCCTCCATAGGCGGCGCCAGATGCCTCGATGCGGGGGCGTCCACTGGAGGCTTCACGGACGTCCTCTTACGCCGCGGAGCCAAGCACGTCGTTGCTGTCGATGTCGGATACGGGCAGATCGCTTGGCGATTGCGCGAAGACCCCCGAGTAACCGTGGTCGAGCGAACAAATGTGCGCACACTAGATCCCGCAGTAGTCGCGCCCCCTCCCGGCCTCGTCGTCGGCGATCTTTCGTTCATATCGCTCACCCTCGTCATCCCCGCCCTCGTGCGAGCGGCAGATTCTCATGCCGATTTCCTCCTCATGGTCAAACCCCAATTCGAAGTGGGGAAAGAACTGTTGGGCCGCGGAGGAGTGGTGCGCAAAACCTCCCTGCACGCGCGGGCCATGCGCGAGGTCGCCGCATGCGCCGCGGCCAACGGACTTTCGGCTCTGGGCGTGGCTCCTTCGCCATTGCCCGGGCCCGCCGGAAATGTAGAGTATTTCTTGTATATGCGGGCCGGCGAGGCCGATCATGGGAGCGTTGACATGGAATCGGCTATCGAAAAAGCCATAGCCGAAGGGCCTGCTGGAGAGAATGCGAGGAGTTGAATGGCGCGACGCATTGCAGTTGTCACGCACCGAAAGCGCGGAGGCGCCACCGAATCTTCGGCGAATATCGTGCGTTTGCTTGAAGAGGCTGGGCTGGAAGCTGACACCCATCCGACCCGGGAAAGCGTGTCCGAATGCGAGCTCATTCTCGTTCTTGGCGGAGATGGCACAATCCTCCACGCCGCCGAGCTCGGGCGTCCTGCCGGAGTCCCCATCTTGGGGATTAACTACGGACACGTCGGATTTCTATCCGAGGCCGACCCGGTCGACGCTCCGCAGGTGGTCCGTCAGATCGCCGATCGCTCGTGGGGAGTCGACACCCGAATGACCATCGACATCACCGTAGTTGACCCCGAAGGAAAGGTGAGCACGGACTGGGCGCTCAACGAGGTAGCCATCGAAAAGGACATTGATTTTCGGATGCTCGAAGTCTCTATAGGAGTTGACGGACGTGAGATATCGGCATTCAAAGTAGACACCGTCCTTTTCTCCACCGCCACGGGCTCAACGGCCTACAACTTTTCGGGCGGAGGACCGGTTGTGTGGCCCGACGTCGAAGGCATGGTTCTCACACCCGTGGCGGCCCACGCCCTGTTTACCCGGCCGCTGGTTGTGGGGCCGAACTCGGAGCTCGAGTTGCGCGTCCTTGATGGGGCCGGACGCGCCTGGTGCGACGGGCGACGCGAACTTCGCGCCAGGCCCGGATCGACAATCACCGCGGTCAAGGGCGAACGCCCCGTGCTCCTCGCCAGGCTCAACGACACACCGTTTTCTGGACGGCTCGTGACGAAATTCAGACTGCCGGTGCGTGGATGGCGCGACCCGGCCCGGGAGGGGTCCTGTGATTGAGACGCTCACAATAGAGAATCTCGGCGTCATCGCCGATGCTCGGCTCGAACTGTCCAGAGGACTGACGGCCCTGACGGGTGAGACCGGGGCTGGAAAGACAATGGCTCTCACGTCGCTCCAGCTGATCCTCGGGAGCAAACCAGACCCCGCTCACGTCCGTGCCGGCACGAAGGGCGCGCGAGTCGAGGGAACTTTCCTCGTACCCGAGAATTCGCCCGTTCTCGCAGCCATCGACGATGTGGGAGGAGCCTACGACGTCGAAGGAGGGCAGGCGACAAGCGTCGTGGCGAGGCATGTTCGAGCTTCGGGTAGATCGAGCGCCTTCATAGGCGGACGCCGGGTTCCCACAGCGGTGCTGAGATCCATAGCGCAAAGCCTCGTGACCGTCCATGGACAATCGGATCAGTTGCGGCTGGCCACGGCGGCCCAGCAACGACAGGCCCTCGATGCCTTCGGCGGCGAAAGGGTCGCAAAGGCCGCTCGGCAGTGGGATCAAGCCTACTCCGCCCATGGAAAGGCGGAAGAACGGCTCCGATCTTTCAACGAAAACGAGCGTGAAAATGCTCGGCGGCGTCTTGCCTATCAGGCGTTGGTCGCCAAGGTCGACGAAGTTTCTCCCCAGCCCCATGAGGATGAGTCGCTCAAGGCGGAAGCCGGCAGGCTGGAGAATACCGAGGCCCGCTTTGCGGGTTTGTCTGAGGCTGCAGCGCAGCTTTCGGGATCGGACGCCGTGGAAGCGCCCGCCCTGGCCGGGATCGATGCTGCAATACGAGCGCTCGACGGCGTGGGCGAGGCCGAAGATCTCCTCGCTCGTCTGCGTTTGGCTCGCGATGAACTCGGCGACATAGCCGCCACCGTGGCTTCCGCTGCCGCCAACACCGAAGCCGATCCCGCCAGACTCGCGGAAATATACGCTAGGCGCCAGGATCTTTCGGGTTTGCGGCGAGAGCTTGGAATGGACAACGACGAGGCCATCGACGCCGCGGCGGAAGCCCGCACGGCCCTCGCAGACCTCGACGATCCGGAGGGCACAAGAAAAAGGTTGGAAGAGGAGCTGGAGCGCGCCGGAGAGGACCTTGCGGCCGCAGGAGCGGCGCTGCATAAGGCCCGATCGAAAGCGGCAGGCGAACTCGGCGCCCTGGTGGGCGAAGAACTGGCAGATCTGGCGCTGGCCAATGCGCGATTCGATATCGCGGTGACCCCGGGAGCGCCCGCAGCTCACGGTTCCGACGTCGTCGAATTCCTTCTTGCTTCCCACCCCGGTGCGCCGCTTCGCCCGATCGGCACATCGGCTTCGGGCGGAGAGCTATCCCGCGTCATGCTCGCCGTTGAAGTCTCGCTCGCCGGGCGGGTCGCCCAATCTGACCACACGTTCCTCTTCGACGAGGTAGACGCCGGAGTCGGCGGCCGCGCTGCCCAGGCGGTTGGCCGGCGTCTCGCAAAACTCGCAGCCGGCCATCAGGTCATCGTCGTCACCCACCTGGCGCAGGTGGCCGCGAACGCGCAAACTCAGGCGGTTGTGGTCAAAGACGAAGATGATTCCGGGGCCAAGACGGACGTCGTCGTCGTCACGGGAAAGGAGCGACTCGAAGAATTGGCGCGAATGCTCTCGGGAAGCGACACCGATGCGGCTCGTGCTCACGCGGCCGAACTCCTCGCCGACAGCCCGAATGTGGCACGATAAAGCCGTGGCACTCCCATTCAGGCGAAAAAAGGAAGTCCCGCTGGTCGATGACCATGCGGGTGAGGCGCGGGTCGATCCGCGCACGAAGAATTTGACCAAGCGTTTGCGGGCGGGGGAGGTCGCCATCATCGACCACTCCGACATCGATCGGGTTTCCGCGGAAGCACTAGTGGCATGCAATCCCCTCGTCGTGGTCAACGCGGCCAAATCGACGTCGGGACGCTACCCCAACCTGGGCCCGGGAATCCTCAACACTGCCGGGGTTCCGTTGGTGGACGGCTGCGGCTCCGCCGTCATGGAGATAACCGAAGGAACGCGCGTGCGCGTGACGGAGAACGGCGAAGTCTATGCGGGCGAAGAACTCATCGCCCAGGGAACCGTTCAGACGCCTGAGACGATCGCTGTGAGCCAAGAGGAGGCGAAAGCCGGGATGGACGTCCAGCTCAAGGCTTTCGCCACGAACACGATGGAATACGTCGAGCGTGAACAAGACCTCATCTTCGACGGAGTTGGCGTTCCCGACGTCACAACGTCCTTCGAAGGCCGTCACGTTCTTGTTGTTGTGCGAGGGTACAGGTATAAGGAAGATCTCGCGGCCCTGCGCCCGTACATCCGTGAATACAGGCCGATCATGATAGGGGTCGACGGGGGAGCCGACGCCATCATCGAAGAGGGATACAAACTCGATATGATCGTGGGCGATATGGACTCCGTCTCGGACAAAGCCCTCACGTGCGGCGCCGAAATCGTGGTTCACGCCTATAGGGACGGCCGTGCTCCAGGCAGTAAACGGGTAGACGAATTGGGAGTCGACCACGTCGTCTTCCCGTGTACGGGCACGTCCGAGGATGTCGCGATGTTGCTGGCCGACGACAAAGGCGCCAAGCTCATCGTCGCCCTGGGCACGCACAACACTCTCATTGAGTTCCTCGACAAAGGACGCCCCGGCATGGCTTCCACCTTCCTCACGCGACTTGCGGTGGGCGGGAAGCTGATTGACGCCAAGGGCGTATCGCAGCTGTATCGTTCTCGCATTTCCAACTGGCAGATTTTCGCGCTCGTTCTGGCCGGATGTATCGCCATAGGAGCGGCCATGGCCTCAACGGCAACGGGAAGGGCCACCTTCGGTCTCGTCTCGGCCTGGTTTGGCGACATCATTCGATGGTTCGGATCGTTTTTCTGAAAGGTTACCAATGGTTGACTTTCGATATCATTTAGTTTCGCTCGTATCGGTTTTCATGGCTTTGGCTGTTGGCGTCATTCTTGGAGCCGGCCCCCTGCAGAACTCGATTGGCATGACGCTCACCTCTCAGGTCAAGTCGTTGAGGGAATCCCGTGACGAGGCGCGATCGGAGGCCGATGCCGCCAAGAATGCGCTTTCCGAAAATGAGAAACAGCTCGATTTGGCCGGCACGCAGCTCGTCGATGGAACTCTTAAAGGCCGCAAGATCGGCGTGGTGGCCCTCCCCGGCGTCGAAGATTCCGAGCTTGGGCCGCTGAGAACAAAATTTCCAAAGCGGGCGGTACGATCGCCGGGACGGTGACGATCACCGACACGTACACGTCTTCTTCGGAAACAACCTACCGTAAGTCCCTCGCGGGCAACCTGTCTCAGTATGTCGGCGAGAAGGCCGACGCCGACGCCGAGACCGTCATCGCCTCGGCGATAAGCCGCATATTGTTCACCGGAACTGCGGATGCCAATTCAACGGTGATCGTTGAGGCGCTCACGGCCAAAGACCGGCAAATCATTCAAATCCAAGGAGATCTGGGCAGTGGCGTTGATGCGGTCGTCATCGTGGCGCCCGCAAAGCTGGAGGCCGACAAATCGACCCCGACGCCCAGTGCCCCGAAGAAGAACATTTCGGCCGGTTATTCGAAATTGGTGCACGCATTCGGTTCCAAGGGTGCGACAGTCACGACGGGGGAGGGAACATCCTCCGATAACGTGGTCGCCAAGGCTCGCCAAGCCAAGGCGGGATCGACGGTCGACTCCCTCGATACGATCACCGGCAGAATAAACGTCGCGATTGCCGTTGCATCGGAGATCAAGGGAACCCACGTCCAGCTCGGGAAGGGAGACGGCGCTCAGGACACGCTGGGAGCGCGCGTCGACGCCGCTGAAACGCCAGCTGCCACGCCGGAGCCCGACCCCGCCTCGGAAGGTTGATCCATATGCGTTCACGTTTTTTCGCCATGGCCGGAGTTCTGGCCGCTGCAGGCGCTGGTGCGGTCACAGTGGCGGCCAGACGCCTTCCCGGCGTCTTCTCCTCTTGGGATCGGACTTCCTATACCGGAAAGCGAGTCAGCCTAACCGAAGGGTTGGCCGCGGCCGTCGGGCTCGGTTTGGCTTCGGTCGCTCTTCCCCCCGGCAGACGAGCGGGCGCGGGAATCGTCATTACAGCTGCGTCTGCCGCGGGCGCTGTCGACGATCACTTTGAGGATCGATTCCCGGCCAAAGGCAAGGGCTTGAAAGGCCACATTGGCGCCCTGCGGGAAGGGAAAGTGACCTCGGGAACTGTGAAGATCGGGCTTATCGGCGCGGGGGCGGCCTTTGGTTCTCTCGCGATCCCTCGACGCGGAGGCCGCCTTCGCAGGGCCGTCGCATGGGCGGGCCAGTCCGCCCTCATCGCGGGCACGGCGAATATCGTCAATCTTCTCGACCTTCGCCCTGGCCGCGCGCTCAAGGCCGCCGCGTCCGCGTCGGTCTTCGCGGGAACGTCGGGAGCGGCTGCCGCGGGGATGCGCGACGCAATCATTGCCGTATCCGGAGTATGCATGCGCGATGATCTCGAAGGCAGAACGATGCTCGGCGATCTCGGCGCCAATGCCGTTGGTGCAGCTTTGGGATACTCGCTTGCCCTGGCGCCCAGCCCGGTGCTCCGGTGGTCGTGCCTTTCTGGTGTCGTTGCGCTCACCTTAGCCAGCGAAAAGTACTCTTTCTCCCAAGTGATCGAAGAAACTCCGGTTTTGGCCTGGGCCGACCGCCTCGGGCGCCGGTGATCTGGTGGCCGAGCGAGCGACGTAAGGGGTGCGCATGAAGAAGATCGGTGCGTCGGTTGCGGGTGCGGCTGGCTCGATAGCCGTTCTGACCCTGCTGTCACGTCTTGTCGGATTCGTCAGGACCTAGGCCCAGAACGGGGGCGTTGGGGGCACCGCTCCGGGAGAGGCTT
>CAUSGP010000137.1:0-6360 GCA_963531075.1 uncultured Actinomycetaceae bacterium
TGACTCAACCGATCCCAATCAAGCATCCCATCCTCAAAACGAACAGGAAAACTACAGCTATACCAACCATGACCCGGGAGGAACCAAGGCTCCTCCTCGACCCACACACGCTGACCAGGCCCCATATCATCACGTTTGCCATACACAACGCCATTGACAGCGATAGTGGACACACCGGCCCGATCCATGTGCCTACCCGAATACGACAACATCAACCACCTTCCCACGGCCTCCATAACTGAGCCAGCACACACCCACCACAACAAGCCCCACAAACAGCGCCCCAGCAGCGAGCACACAAGCGGATAAGAACAGCATATCAAGACTCATAAGTCCCCGCACCAGGCTCATTCAAGCGGGGCTGTGAATCGAACACAGTAACTCCAAGGAATCTTGAGCCGTCTCTTTCTAGCCCTGCGGATCATGCGAGGAAGGCTGTCAACCAATTTATCCATGTCGATCTTAAGCCAGATCGGATCTCCATTCTCATCCACAATCCGCTCTTCGTAGACCCGCACGCGCACTCCTTCGACCATTATCAGAGGATAACCGCGAAACATCCTTCCGGGGAGAAAAGTGATTTCTTCCACCTCAGGCATGACAGAGAAAGGAGTTATATCGCTGCCTGTGCATCCGATGATGACCCCGAGTTCAGAGGTCGCAAAACCTGCGGTGGCAACAATCATGTCGGTAGATGTAGCAGTGACGAGATGCGTGCCGATATCGACGATGCCGGAACTATACGGGAAGACCCATCTATCCTCATCAAGCTTAACGTCAGGAGGATGCACCCACCCTTTGAAGCTAATTCCCTGGACGGCGGGAAGCGTCCTCAAGCATTCAAGAAATGCCTCGACATCATGAATGTCACTACTTGACATTGTTCAAACTCCTGTCGTTATTGGTGATGGTGAAAACTAGATCGGGTTATGCGAGAGAGGCGTCATTCCTCCAGTTCGATTACGAAACCTTTCCTCCACTTTCGCCACCATCTTGAGTCTTCCAGATCTTTGAATTTTTCCGCTGCTATTTCGATTACCTTGAATTTTGTTCCCGGCGGGTAAAGGTGCTCAGCCTGTTTATGATAAGCGGAGAAAGGCGCGATATTGGGTGCCGTTCCCTTGGGAATTTCGAAACGAACAGGAATCTGCTTAGTTGAGTTTTTCGCAGCTTTTTCAGAAAATTCTATAGCATATTTTTTTATTGACGTCGTAGAGAAGAAAGCGGGGTCTGCGAATACCCGATCCCTCTTGATGGCTTTAAAGACTTTCTTAGGGAGCGTTGTTCCTCGATAGAGGAACTTGGGCGTGGACCGAGGGAATTGTTTGAGCCCCGTCGCCGTATCGTGGATGTACTCCAAAATTTCCGGCGTCGCCCTACGCTCGCCTCGCATCACTTGGTTTATAGGAGTGTACTTCTCGCCTGTATAACGATGCGTGCCCACAATCCCGTTCCTATGCAGTTTGGGATTCGCTTCCACCAGCCTATCAGCCCACCGGTCTACCTTCGCATTCCACTCCTCCCTAGTCATGCCACTCTTCTCCAACTTACCGAAGTCTGCGGGAGCTTTATGTAGACCGTTAGGGAATTTGATCTTGTCTACTTTCACTGCATCGTCCGCACCGCGAGCAGCACGCGCGACGTCGGCAGCATCATCGGCGTGCTTACCGAACCTCCTCAAAAACGACATAGACTTCGCCGCGACAGGTCCGACACCCAGAGTGGTGACGGCAAGAATGGCATTCGGCACGACATGCCCCAGGGCCTTCACGGGGTTATCGGTCCACGTATCCCAATCGACCATCCCCTTGGCGATCTCCTTGAGCACAGCTGTAGGATCCTTTTTGACCGCTTCACAGAAATCCACGAAATCCTCGCCCATGATCTGCCACTTCATGGCGATCTCTTCCGGGGTCGACTCACCGCTTGCAAGCGACATGATGTCGTCGACGGCTTTGAAAAAGAAACTAATCCGCAACGGCAGCATGACGAGATCCCAAGCAGCTTCTCCAACGCCCTCGAAGAACTCCCCCACAGCGGCAAGCCCAGTCTCAAACCAGTTCCGCTCTTCGGGCGCACCAGCGCACGAATTTCGAACCGCAGCCGCACATATCTCGGCCTGACGTTCGAGCAATCTAATCGCCGCTTTGAAATTAGCGACGGCACTTTTCCGAATCGGCTCGCCAGGATCGGAGAAAGGTTGAATCGTCAAGGTGAACGTTCCGGGACCATTTTCCGCCTCCCACTCTCTCTTCTGCCTTTTTCCCCGCGCAATGTCGGCTTCGTACTCTTCGCGGGCACGTTTGGTGACCCGATTGCCTTCCTCGTATTCCTCCTTGCATTCAGCGGCTGTTTTCTTAGCCTGTTCCAAAGCGGTTGCATACGCTTCAAGAGCGGCTGCCGCACTGGAAAAACCGCTAGATGCTTGCCGCCACTTCCCTGGCTCCACAGAAAACTTCTCGCGAAAACGTTCGGCAGCGCGTCCGGTCCACCCATCGGTTGAGAGGGACGACAGCGCTTTGGCAATCGCCGCATATTGATTGGAAAGAGCTCGCATCTTCTTCGTCTTTCCACGAATGGCCGAAGGGCTTCCAGAAACGGTGAAGGCTGGTGCGCCCGAATGTTCAGCTCCCATCACGGCTTCCCTGCAGGAGAGCGCTTCTTTTCATTCGATTAGAGAGATTGACGAACTTCTGCATGCGCTTCTTCGCATGTTCGTCGAATTCGGCGTAGTTCGTGGCAACTTTCGCAAGCCTTCCCGCCACTTCTTCGATGTCGTCCGTCATGTCGTCTATCCCGCGATCCCAGCGATCCTGGAAAGTATCAATCGCTTCCCACACGGTGTCATTGGCCACGTCGTCCTCCGTGGGGACGTAATCCTCTATATCGTGGTCTTTCTTTTGTTTAACGACGTCAGTGGCAGCTTTCGCGCCTTTCATCAAGGACTCAATGTCCACCTCGAAATCGTAGCTGGTCATGATTCCCCTCAATCCAAAACGGCGACATTGCGCACCTCTGCTTCGTGCGCCATCTCGTTGATCTCGTCAAGTGCCTTGGCCGCCTCGTCGAGCGCGTTCGTCAACTCACCCGTTCGATCACCAACGCCCTCATCCAAATTAAGCTGTGCCTGCCGGGATTCCGATCCTTCGCTCCAACCTTGGAGCTGGGCATCTGTTTTATCCTGCATGTCGGATATCAGGCTTTTGATGCCCTTGCTCGTCTTTCTGACGGATTCAGCCAGTCGGTCCATAGCCGACTCGCTGTACTTGAAGGTCCGCTTACTCATTGCTCCCCTCCCATCAACGTCGCCATGGCGGAATACGCAGCGGAAGGGGCGGAAGAGAATCTTCGAGCGACCTTTTCTTCGGTCGCTGCCGTCGTCGAATCAACGGAGGCCAAAACCTCAGCGTAGTTCTTCAGACCCTCCCCAAGCGGCTTGGCTGCTTCAAACCAACTTTTGAGCCCGTCGCCGAAAGCCGCAATCGCCGAAAAAGCGAGAGGATCCACATCATCCTCTAGTCCTTCCCCGAACTTTTGCAACAAACTGACAAAATCTTTGGCGGTTTCGTCAACCGTGTGCGCAGCCGCCGTTTGCGCTCCGAGAATCAGAGCAAGTTCCGTACCCATGATCGATTGCCTCTCTTTCCTTCGACCATTTCAAGGACCCCGCAGAAAGGCGAACACCTCGCAAGAATCCGAAGTTCCGTGGAAGTCCGAAGCCCCGCAGGAATCCGACCCGACGCACGACAGGAATCCGAAAGTCCCGCATAAGTCCGACCCAACGTCCCACAAGAATCTGACGTGCTGTGAGAACCCGAAAGTTCCACAGAAACGCGAGAATCTCACGTGAGCAGCAGAGCTTTATGAATGATATAAAAACAATCTCTCAGACACTTCGCGGCAGGTCAAGACTTTTGAAGGTTATCAACCACATATGGAAAATCGCGTTTGTCAAGCGTACTATTTTGAAGGGACTGCGATAGGTGACTTCGGCCTGAGACTCAGATAATCTTTTTGTTTTTAAGCCATTCCCTGGCAATTTTTGATGCAGACTCCCCCGATTTGACCGAACGAGCATTCATCGCTCGCAAATCTTCGGGAGTGAGCTTGGATGAGACGACGTCGAGAATCTTGGCCGCCCTGACCGGAAGATCGGACGAGACAAGAGGGACGAGATGCGAGGATAGGAAAAGATTCTTAGGATCCTGGAGAACGACGAACTCACCGGTTGAAAGTTCCGGGTTGCCGGAGTAAAGATCAACCACCTGCGCACGGCCTTCGCGCAGAGATTTGACTGTTAGCGGGCCTCCCGAATCTTCGATCGGCGTGAAGGAGACGTCCACTCCATACGTCGATTTCAGGCCTTTCGGGCCGTAGGGCCGCGACTCCAACTCCGAGTTCCCACCGAGCACGATTCCCTTGACCTTCGCCAAATCGCCGATCGTTTGTATCCCGTGCTCCGAGGCAAATTTTGCCGTCACCACATAGGAATCCTGATCGGCGGCCGGCGCCTGGTTGAGCACGGTGAGCCCGCGGGGAAGCTTCTTCTCCAGGGCACGATAGACGGGTTCCGGGGCGGTGACCTTCGCCTTGGAGTCGAGATACTGAAGCAGACTGCCCGTATATTCGGGGAAGACGTCGATGGAGCCGGAACGCACCTCCGGCATATACGCCTCCCGCTGCCCAATTCTCATCTGCCGATCGATTTTGTAACCTTTTGCTTCGAGAACCTGAGCGTAGACTTCCGCAACGATCTCGTTGGAGTAATAGTCCTGTGAACCGACGACGATCGTCCGGCTTGATTTGTTCTTTCCGTCGCTGTTGCGGAGAGGGTCGGCATTGGAGCAGCCGACGGCCAGCATAAGAGCCCCCAGCATCGCGAGCATCCGGGTGAAGCGCTTCTTGCGCCCCGAATCGATGGCGCATTTGCGAATCGCGAACCGTGGGAGGCGAAACTTCGCGACGGTGGTCACGGTGGTGTGGGAAGTCGCGGTGGTACCGGTGGTCGCGGTAGTGCGGGTGATGATGGACATGTCACTCCTTCGAAGTGGCGCGGGCAGGGGCAGCGCGACGGGCCGCCCCTCGCTGGAGGGCTGATAGGAGCATTTCGCATACGAGGGCAAGGAGGATGACGATGAGCGATCCGCCGAGCATCAACGGGTAATTGTGTGATCGAAGACCTGCGAACAGGAAACGTCCGAGTCCCCAATCGGCAACGTATGCGGCAAGGGTTGCGGTAGCCACCACCTGCAGGACTGTTGCACGCAGCCCACCCACGATGACGGGAAGAGCCAGAGGCAGCTCAACGCGAAAAACCACTTGAGCCGGGCTCATCCCTACAGCGGTGGCGGCCGCAGGAATCGCAGGATCGACAGCTTGAATCCCCGAATAGGCGCCGGCGAGAAGCGAGGGAATCGCCAAGATGACAAGGGCAAGGATCGGCGCGTTCAGTCCAATTCCGAAAACCAAACCGAAGATCGTCAACAAACCAAGAGTGGGAATCGACCTGGCCGAACCGACAATCGCACCGACAATACCCGCACCGCGCCCTGTGTGGCCTACTAGAATGCCCACTGGCAAAGCTATCGCGGCGGCAATGCCGACCACCGCGAAAGTCAGGATGACGTGTTCGAGAAGGCGCATGAGGATACCTGAAGGGCCCGACCAGTTGGCCGAGTCTGCCAGCCATTTGAGCGCCGCGAGAAAATAGTTCACACCCGTTCCCCTTTCACACGGCGATCTCTATTCGCTCCCGGCCGGCGCCCCTTGTCCGCTCCCGCCTGGCGACGTTTGTCGGCTTTAGCCTGACGACGCTCGTCTGCTTTAGCCCAGCGGCCTTGGCCTACTTTTTCGCGGCGGCCTTGGCCCGCCCTCAGCCAGGGCGTGAGAAGCTTGCCGACGAATACGACAATTGCATCGACCGTCAAAGCGAGAGCTACCGTGACAATGATTCCGGTAAGTACCTCGATCGTGATTCCCCTTTGGAAACCGTCCGTTAAAAGCGTGCCTACGCTCGGTATTCCTACCAGTGCACCAATGGTCACGAGTCCCACGGTTGATACAGCGATGACCCTGATGCCGGAAACAAGGACCGGAATGGCAAGCGGAAGTTCGACGGTCCAGAAGAGAGTGCGGCGAGAGTGTCCCACCGCCTTGGCTCCTTCGATCACCGCTCGATCGACCGAGGCGAAAGCGTCGCTGGCGGTGCGCACAAGTAATGCCATTCCATAGAGCCCGAGCGCCACTATGATCGTCAGAGGCGAACGCAGCGGCGTTCCAATGATGAGCGGGACGGCTACGAGCAGCGGAAGCGAGGGAACCGCATATGTGAGCGTCGCCGCCGAAAGAATAATGCCGCCC
>CAUSGP010000138.1:0-6347 GCA_963531075.1 uncultured Actinomycetaceae bacterium
CGCGGCGAACTCGGGGTGCGCGCTTTCGCCCGTTTCTCATCACAAACCCACTGAGACCTGCTCAGACTCAGTCGGAAAATCGACGCGGACGTATCTCGAGTGCCACCTCTCATTCGGCGGCCAAGCACCAAGCAGGAAAAGCGGCCAAGTGGGAAAACATGCGCGACGGGAACAGACGATTGCCGAGCCTTTTCATTCGGCGGCCAGGCGGGAAATCGACGTCGCGCTGGCAACCACGGCCTCGTCGATCCACCGGGGAATCTCGCGCCCAAGATACGGACGGACGAGGCCATACGGACACATGCGAGTCGCGGTGACGATGAGGCCATCCCGCCGATCGTCGCGCGAACCGCACAGGCGGTCGATGAGGCGCGCTGTGGCCGCGTTGATGCCGTCATTGATATGGAGCACATCCTCAACGCAGGATTCCGGAGCGTCCTGAGCCAGCTCCCATTGATGGAAGAGCGTCATTGCAAATGCGTCAAGAGGGTTGTCGCGGCAGAACGTCGGAATATGCAGAGCTGACGCGATGACGGCGTTCTCCGGCGAATCATCACCCATAGCCTGAATGAAACCCTCCTGGAAACGCCGAATAGAACGAATCCACAACCGCACAAATACTTCGCGACGCGAGGAGAAACGGTGATAAATGGAGCCCGAAGGCACCCCCGACGCCGCGGCGATATCCGCGATCGACGCCTCACTTCCCCGCTCTCGCACGGCAATAGCGGCACCATCGAGAATCTGGTCGACGCTGAATTTAACTGGGCGTGCCATGGAAATCGAGTATAGCCATTCACGCTGATTCCCGCGCGGTGTTGCCCCTCCGACACGATGTCTCACGCATAGCATCCCCGTGAATAGCTCACCGGACCTCGGTCGACAACCCCAACCCCTCGAGGCAACGTCCGCATTGGCCGAAACGGACAAGCTTCCTCTTTCGCGCGCAATCCCCTGCCTTTGCGCGCAATACCATGGCGGGCTTACCGCAAGCCATTGGTGGCTTGCGGTAAGCACTTAGCAAGTTCACATATGATCCCGTGGCGTGCTTGCGCACAAGTCCTGGCAAATTTGCACATAGCCCTACGGCGGGCTTGCACGCAATTCCCTGACGAACTTACGCACAAACCAATCGCATTCGAAAACGATGGTTTAAACTCGAGATTATGAGTTTTAGAATTTTGAATCTATTTCGTTTCTTGAACGTATTTCACTTCAAGTCCTTTCCCGGCGCCGTCGGGCGCAAGCCTCAGCTTTGGGCAAAGATCGCCTGCTGGATAGCCTTTTTAAGCCCACTCCCCTCGGTTTGCTGGCGCCTGGCAATGCTCGCGGGAGCCAACACCGGGTTCGCCGAGGCCGCCCGATATCGATCGAACGCTTCGGGAATCATCTACGTCATACTGCTCGATGCGGTGCAGGTCGGTGCCGCAGCCCTTTCCCTTGGCCTATGTTATGGCTGGGGCGAAAGAGTACCGAGATGGGTGCCGCGTTTGGGCGGAAAAATCATTCACCGCCGCTTTGCCGTGACGCTGGGCGGCATCGGGGCATTTTGCCTTTTCTTCGTCGTCGGTACGATCACGGTGCAGATCGTCGGTGTAAGTACGGGTGCGTGGCAGGGATGGACTCCCATGGCAGGGATGAACTCGGGCCAGCGCACCGCACTCATCGCTGCATATGGTCCCGCCGTCCTATGGCCTTTCGCTCTGACCGTCGGACTCATCGGCTACTGGCGCAGACGAGCATGAAGGAGCATTCGCGACCACAGCCTTGTCCACCCCGTTCGTTTCTTCGGCCCGATCTGCTGCTCCTCCTTGGGCGGTGCGAGTTTTTCTTGTGCGAGGGTGTCCGTCGGTTTCTCGCCTCGGGCCGGCTGCGCCTTCGCCCTTGCGCCGTGCGGCCGCAGCCTCGCGCTTCCGGCGAGCGTTCTTATGGCGCACCAGCCATGTCGAGAGTCCCGTCGCCGCTAGAGCCAGGGGCATCAGGGAAAAGACCAGCCAAATGATCCGCCACCAGCCATTCATGAACACCCCCGAATGCAACGGGTAGTTCCACGACCACACCGTCTGCGCGACCGGCTCCTTGCCGGTGCTGTCGGTTCGCGTAGCCTTCCCGGAATGACGATCGACAGCGATGCTCACATTGCCAGGGGCCGAACCGTGGGCATAGGGGTCGACGCCGTCGGAAAATGAGACGGTGTACGTCGAAGTCGGGTCTTCGGCGTCGGGCAAAGTAATCCCGGTCAGCTTCCCGGGCGCAACGGCACGGGCGGCGCTCACGGCCTCGGCCGGGGCGATGTCCTTGCCTTTGCCCTCCGACACGGGCTCGGGAGCTTCTTGTTCCGTTCCAGGCGTGATTGCATACCATAGCTTACCCACTGGATCGAATTCGAAGGCGGCAGCGGTGTATCCCCACAGAAAGAGTAAAGGCAGAGACACCAAGCCGATCACCTTATGCAAATCCGTGTCGCGCGCAAAGCGTCCCTTGCCCCACCGCACGGTCACCGAGGCTTTCCAGCGGCCGTGCCGCGGCCACCATGCCCAAAGTCCGGTGATCACGAGCAGAAGAAGAATCAGGCCGTACCCTCCGATAATCAAACTGGCCACGGTGGCGTTTTCTTCGCCTCCAGTCAGCCACGCCGTGTGCGGAATCTCCGCGGCCATGAAGGAAACATAACCGACCTGCCCCTCGCAACTAAGGAAACACAGATGGAAATTGCTTAGGAATTCAAGCCATCCCGGAGTATGCGCTTCACCCAACTCCCTTCCCGTCGCACTATCGACGGTGTAATTTTTCTCGCCAACCGTTGCAACTTTGATAACGCCGCCCATGCGCGTCGCCGACGCCGGAGGATCCTTGGGATGGTTGGCCTTGACGATTTCCAATGCCCTGGGAAGCGACACGCGATGCGATCCGCCAGCGGCGGCATAAGCTGAAGGATTCGACGCCTCAATTATCTCCTGCTGGTAGAGCAGTACCGAGCCGCTCGTGGTGAAGGCAAGCAGAATGATCCCTGCAACCAGCGAAACCCACCTGTGTGTGAGCACCATCGCACGTCGTACGCGCTGGCGGCTGCGGCGTTTCCCGCCTCTCGAGAGCTTCCCGTCTTTCGGTTTGCGCGGCGGCTGTCTCAGTTGTTGCGACGGTTGTTTCGGCGACTTCACCCGGCCGGAGGCGCCGCTGGAGGGGTTTTCAGACTCAACCGGATTCGGGGGCCGGGCAAACTTTTCGCCCCGATCCTCCCGCTTGCCTTGTCCAACGGAATCCGCCTGATTGCTTGCGTGAGACATGTTTTGCCTTCCTCGCCTCTTACAGACGTCCGGCGGGCGTCAGCAGAGCAGAGATCGTCGAAAGGCACGTCGCCGCGGCAACAGCCGCGTATACGTAGCGTGCACGATGCCGCCGCATCCAGAGATTGCGAGCGCCGCTGACGCAAATCATCGCTCCGGCCGCCTGGACCACAAGCGCGATACCGACGCCGAAAGGTCCGAGCACGCCGATAATCGGAGCGATGACATAAACGATGATGCAGCGCAGCCCCGATGCCCACAGCCCGAGCGAAACGGCGCGAACGTCTCTTGCGTCGGTCAGGGCACCCTTACTTTTTTCGCTCATCAAGCAAAATGCTAATGACGGGAAATAAGAACGTCAACCGTACTTTTCGTAATTTTGCCTTCGGGTCACGCCGAATAAGGTGAGTCCACAGGTGCCTAAGGGTGCCTCACGAATAAGGGCACCCATAAAAGGCGCACTACACCCGCGATTCAGATTCCGTCTGGCTCTCGCATCTTCGCATCGCCGTCCCCTTCGCGAGGCTTCACATCCACACCGGCCTCCTTGCGCTGCTGGGCCGTGATCGGAGCCGGTGCATCCGTGAGAGGATCCCAGCCTGCCCCGATCTTCGGGAAAGCGATCACGTCTCGGATTGAAGGAGCGTCGGTCAACAGCGAGACGATGCGGTCCCAGCCGAAAGCGATCCCGCCATGGGGCGGCGCGCCGAATTTGAAGGCGTCTAGCAGGAATCCGAATTTCTCCTGTGCCTCCTCAGCCGACAGGCCCATGACCCCGAATACTCGTTCTTGCACGTCGCGCCTGTGAATACGAATCGATCCGCCGCCGATTTCATTTCCGTTGCACACGATGTCATACGCATAGGCGAGCGCGTTCCCGGGATCCGTGTCGAAGGAATCAAGGCATTCGGGCTTCGGCGACGTGAAAGCGTGATGGACGGCCGTCCATGCGGAATGGCCCAACGCAACGTCACCCTCCGCGGCCGCCGCACCGGAAGGTTTGAACAACGGCGCATCGACAACCCATGTGAACGCCCACGCGTTGGGGTCGATGAGGTCGCAGCGCTTGCCGATTTCCAGACGCGCGGCGCCGAGCAGTTCCCGTGCCTCATTCGGCGATCCGGCGGCAAAGAAGATGCAATCGCCGGGCGCGGCACCCACTTTTTCTGCTAGGCCCGCACGTTCGGATTCTGAAATGTTTTTTGCGACCGGCCCGCCAAGCGTGCCGTCGTCGGCGATCGTCACGTAGGCGAGGCCTTTCGCTCCGCGAGCCTTGGCCCATTCTTGCCACTTGTCGAAAGCCCTGCGCGGCTGCGAGGCGCCGCCGGGCATCACCACGGCGCCGACGTAGGGATTGTGAAAGACGCGGAAGGGCGTGTTCTCGAAGTATTCGGTAAGTTCGACGAGCTCGAGGCCAAAACGCAAATCGGGTTTATCCGACCCAAAGCGGGCCATCGCATCGGCATAGGTCATGCGCGGGATCGGTTTTTCGAGATCGTACCCAATGAGCGCCCACACTTCCCGAAGGATGTCTTCGGCGACGGCAATGACGTCGTCCTGGTCAACGAAAGACATTTCGATGTCGAGCTGAGTGAATTCAGGCTGCCGGTCAGCACGGAAATCCTCGTCGCGGTAGCAGCGAGCGATTTGATAGTACCGTTCCATGCCGGCCACCATGAGCAGCTGCTTGAACAGCTGAGGCGATTGAGGCAGCGCATACCACGACCCCGGATTGAGCCGGGCGGGAACGAGGAAATCGCGCGCGCCTTCGGGGGTTGAACGCGTGAGCGTCGGGGTTTCGACCTCTACGAAATCGTGAGCGTGCAGGACCTTGCGCGCGGCCTGGGAGACCTGCGAGCGCAGACGGATCGAGCGTTGCATAGGAGCTCGGCGCAAATCGAGGTATCGGTACTTCAAACGAGCTTCCTCGCCCGGCTTCTCCTCCGCGTGTTCGGACACCTGGAATGGAAGTGCGGCGGACGGATTGAGGACGACGACGTCATCTGCCTCAACTTCGACCTCGCCCGTTGCGAGCGCGGCGTTGGCGTTGCCCTCCGGCCTCTCACGGACCCTTCCCGTGACCTGTAGGCAATACTCATTGCGCAGCTCGTGAGCAACTTCCTCACGGACAGTGATCTGGACGATTCCCGAGGCGCCGCGCAAGTCGATCAACGCTTTCCCGCCGTGGTCGCGACGGCGATCGACCCATCCGGTCAAGGTGACGGACGAACCGATGTCTTCGGACCGGAGCGAACCGGCCATTCGTGTACGAAGCACTTTTACCTCTTTTCGATCTGGACCGCTAAACGGGCGGCCATTGGAGCCCGCTGCTCAATGATAGTCACGTTTACCGGTTCCCACTTTGCGCGAAGCACCGTCGCGTCGGGTGCGAAGCCGTCGTCTCGGGCACGAAGCATTATCTCGTCTTTGGCCGAAGCGCCGTAGCGTCAGTCACGCCGAGTCCTGTCGCCGCCGACGCCCCCGTCCTGACGATTGTCGCGTCGGGCACGCCGCCCCTTATGTGTCGCCGATCCGTCGTCGCGGTGAGACAATACGTTGCGCAGCGCATATCGCCTGTTTCACAGCAGGGCATCCGTCTTTCACGAGCACCTGTCATTCACGGGCATCCGTCACGAAGGGAAGGGGTATATGGACGCTTCGAAGGCACCCGTCACATCGGCCGAAACTTACTTGAGCCCTGGGGTTGAGAGGCTCTTCACGTGGTTGACCGTCGGCTGTGTCTCGCTCATCGCCTTCGAGGTGGTCGCGGTGGGAACGGCCATGCCGACCGTCGCCGATAAACTCAACGGGCAGAATCTCTATGCCCTAGCCATGGGCATCCCTCTCGCAGCACAGCTCGTCACAACGGCTCTTGCCGGGCTCTGGTGCGACGCACGTTCTCCACAACCGTGCCTTCTCACGGGACTGGCTATTCTCTCTGTCGGTCTCATCGCGTGTACGGCCGCCCCCACGATGGAACTCTTCGTGGTCGGAAGAACAGTCCAGGGGCTTGGCGGCGGCATGTGCATCGTTCCTTTGTATTCCATTCTCGGCACCCAT
>CAUSGP010000139.1:0-6327 GCA_963531075.1 uncultured Actinomycetaceae bacterium
TTCCGCGCGTCCAGGAGCTTTTCGAGGCGCGCACCCCCAAGGGCGAGGCTCCCATTGCGGAGTCGGCCGGGCACTTGAAGGTCGAGGATGGCGAACGCACCCGGCGGCTCATTATCGTGCGCGACGACGGCGACGACGACCTCGTCTACCAGGTGTCCAAGCGCGCCAAGCTCCTCGTTCCCGAGGAGGGCCATGCCAGCGTGGGCCAGCAGCTCGTCGAAGGCTCTGTCGATCCCAAGAAGGTGCTGCGCATATCTGGCCGTCGTGCCGCGCAGGAGCACATCGTCAGCGAGGTCCAGGGCGTCTACCGCTCGCAGGGCGTGGAAATCCACGATAAGCACATTGAGGTCATCGTCCGTCAAATGCTTCGCCGCGTGACGATCCTCGAGGCGGGAACGACGAAGCTGCTTCCCGGCGAGCTCGTGGACGTCTCGATCTTCGAAGACGAGAACCGCGCGGCCATGGCCGAGGGCGGCAAGCCGGCCTCCGGCCGCCCCGAGCTCATGGGCATCACGAAGGCCTCCTTGGCAACAGACTCGTGGCTCTCGGCCGCCTCCTTCCAGGAGACGACGAAGGTGCTCACCGAGGCGGCTCTTAACTCGAAGAGCGATCCGCTGTCGGGCCTTAAGGAGAACGTCATCCTGGGCAAGCTGATCCCGGCCGGAACTGGTCTTGAGCAGCTGCGCTCGACCAGGGTCGAGCCCACCCATCAGGCGCGCGTCGAATTCGAGAAGAACAACGGATTCAGCCGTCGCGACCTCGAAGCATTCGACGACGGATTCGGGTACAACGATTTCCCCGATTTCGATCTGAGCAGCGGTTACACAGCCTTCTGATCGAAATCGGACACGCCGCGACGGGACGAGCAGGTGCCTCACCGGCTTTCATCCCGTCGCGGTGGAAACGCAGCCTGCTTGGTGGCGCAGACACGTCTGATCTGTGTGCGTTCATTCAATGTGCATGCGTTATCGGAATGACAAGAGATGTCGTCGCCGGAATCACAAGGTTGCCGAACGTTTTCCTTTGACGCCGTCACTTGCTTGCCGCTACTCTTGTTTAGGTTGCCCACACGTGGGTCAACTGACATGCGTCCTTTCCGCTTGGATGCGCTCGACGCTTTGTCGAGCAACCTTACGATCAAACGAACATTTTCAGGAGAAACATAGTGCCCACGATTCAGCAGCTGGTCCGAAAGGGCCGACGCAGCAAGGTCGGGAAGTCTAAGACCCCGGCGCTTAAGGGAAGCCCTCAGCGCCGTGGCGTTTGCACCCGCGTTTTCACCACGACCCCGAAGAAGCCGAATTCGGCTCTGCGAAAGGTCGCTCGTGTCCGTCTGTCCTCGGGCATCGAGGTGACGGCTTATATTCCCGGCGAGGGGCACAACCTCCAAGAGCACTCCATCGTTCTCGTTCGCGGCGGCCGAGTCCGTGATCTTCCGGGTGTGCGCTACAGAATCATTCGCGGCGCCCTCGACACCCAGGGAGTCAAGAACCGCCAGCAGGCCCGCAGCCGCTACGGCGCGAAGAAGGAGAAGAAGTAATGCCCCGCAAAGGACCGGCCCGCAAGCGCCCCATCGTCAACGACCCCGTCTACGGCTCGCCGATGGTGACCCAGCTCGTCAACCGGGTTCTCCTCGACGGAAAGAAGTCCACGGCCGAGCGGATCGTCTACGGGGCCCTCGAAGGAGTCGGGGAGAAGTCCGGCCAGGATCCCCTGACGGTCCTCAAGCGCGCGATGGACAACATCCGCCCGTCGCTGGAGGTCCGCTCCCGTCGCGTCGGAGGCGCCACCTACCAGGTGCCCGTGGAGGTCAAGGCGGGTCGCGCGACGACCCTCGCCCTGCGATGGCTGGTCGACTACGCTCGCCAGCGCCGCGAGAAGACCATGACCGAGCGCCTCCTCAACGAGATCCTCGACGCATCCAACGGCCTGGGCGCCGCTGTCAAGCGTCGCGAAGACACGCACCGAATGGCGGAGTCCAACAGGGCCTTCGCTCACTACCGCTGGTAACGACGAACGGGCGCGACTGGCCGCCGTCAGCGCGCCCTCAAGGAAGAAGAGAGCCAAAACGTGGCACTTGACGTGCTGACAGACCTCAAGCAGGTCCGCAATATCGGAATCATGGCGCACATCGACGCTGGCAAGACCACCGTCACCGAGCGCATCCTGTACTACACGGGCATCAACTACAAGATCGGGGAGACGCACGACGGCGCCTCGACCACCGACTGGATGGAGCAGGAGAAGGAGCGCGGCATCACCATCACGTCCGCGGCCGTCACCGCCTTCTGGAAGGGCACCCAGATCAACATCATCGACACGCCCGGACACGTGGACTTCACCGTCGAGGTCGAGCGCTCCTTGCGCGTCCTCGACGGAGCGGTCGCCGTCTTCGACGGCAAGGAGGGCGTCGAGCCCCAGTCGGAGACCGTGTGGCGCCAGGCCGACAAGTACAACGTCCCGCGCATCTGCTTCATCAACAAGATGGACAAGCTGGGCGCGAATTTCGATTTCTCGGTCCAAACGATCAAGGATCGCCTCCAGGCCACCCCGATCGTTGTGACTTTCCCGATCGGCGTCGAGAATGAGTTCGACGGCGTCGTCGACGTCCTCAAAATGAAGGCCGTCCGCTTTCCCGACACCGACGACAAGGGCCAGCCCACCAGGGGCATCCTCGTCGTTGAAGAGGATATTCCGGCCGAGCTCCAGGAGAAAGCGGAGGAATACCACCTCGAAGCTCTCGAAGCCGCGGCTGAGGCCAACGAGGAACTCATGGAGAAGTACCTCGAAGGCGGCGAGCTCACGCTTGACGACATCAAGAAGGGGCTGCGCATTCGCACGATCGCCGGCGAGGTCTACCCTGTCTTCTGCGGTTCGGCCTACAAGAATAAGGGTGTTCAGCCCATGCTTGACGGCGTCGTAGACTATCTTCCCTCGCCGCTGGATATTCCCGACGTTCCGGGCTTCCGTCCGGGTCACGAGGAGGAGGTCGACTCCCGTAAGGCCAGCGAGAACGAGCCTTTCTCGGCCCTCGCCTTCAAGATCGCCGTCCACCCCTTCTACGGCAAGCTCACCTACATTCGCGTCTACTCCGGCAAAGTCGAGCAGGGCGTCCAGGTACTCAACGCCACGAAGGGCAAGAAGGAGCGCATCGGAAAGATGTTCCAGATGCACTCTAATCGCGAGAACCCGGTCGACATAGCACACGCCGGTCATATCTATGCCTTCGTCGGCCTCAAGGAGACGACGACGGGCGATACCCTGTGCGCCATCGACAGACCCATCGTCCTGGAGTCTATGACCTTCCCCGATCCCGTGATCCACGTGGCTATCGAACCGAGGTCGAAGAACGATCAGGAAAAGCTCTCGACGGCCATTCAGAAGCTGGCTGAAGAGGATCCGACCTTCACCGTCCGGCAGGATGAGGAGACCGGCCAAACCGTCATCGGCGGAATGGGCGAACTCCACCTCGACATCCTTGTGGACAGAATGAAGCGCGAATTCAAGGTCGACGCGAACGTCGGAGCGCCGATGGTCGCCTATCGCGAAACGATCCGCAAGAAGGTCGACAAGATCGAATACACGCACAAGAAGCAGACGGGCGGCTCCGGCCAGTTCGCTCGCGTTCTCGTGACATTCGAACCCCTCGTCGACGCCGAGGACGGCGAGACCTACGAATTCGCCAACGCCGTCACCGGTGGGCGCGTGCCTCGCGAGTACATCCCGTCTGTCGACGCGGGCATTCAGGAGGCTATGCAATCCGGTGTGCTCGCCGGATACCCCATGGTGGGGGTCAAGGCGACGCTCGAAGACGGCGCCTACCACGAAGTCGACTCGTCGGAAATGGCCTTCAAGATCGCCGGAAACATGGTGCTCAAGGAGGGCGCGAAGCGCGCCAACCCGGTGCTCCTCGAACCGGTCATGGATGTTGAGGTCCGCACCCCCGAAGAGTACATGGGCGATGTCATCGGCGACCTCAACTCGCGCCGTGGCATGATCAAGTCCATGGAGGACGCGACCGGCATCAAGATCGTTCGCGCCCTGGTCCCGCTCAGTGAGATGTTCGGATACGTCGGTGATCTCCGCTCCAAGACCCAGGGGCGGGCGGTCTACACGATGCAGATGGACTCTTATGCCGAGGTTCCCAAGAACGTCGCTGACGAGATCATCAAGAAGACCCGGGGCGAGTGACGTCCCAGCGGTCCTGTACAATCAGAAACCGTAAGAAATCAACTTAAGCCGGGTCTGATGCTTTGCATCTCACTCACAAGCTGAAAGTCAAACAAGAGTCCCAGGAGGGCCCAAGTGGCAAAGGCCAAGTACGACAAGTCCAAGCCGCACATGAACATCGGCACGATCGGTCACGTCGACCACGGTAAGACGACGCTGACCGCCGCCATCACCAAGGTTCTGGCTGACAAGTATCCGGAGCTGAACGAATTCACTCCGTTCGACGAAGTCGACAACGCTCCCGAAGAGCGTCAGCGCGGCATCACCATCAACGTTTCCCACGTTGAGTACCAGACCGACAAGCGTCACTACGCCCACGTCGACGCCCCCGGCCACGCCGACTACATCAAGAACATGATCACCGGTGCCGCTCAGATGGACGGCGCGATCCTCGTTGTGGCCGCAACGGACGGCCCGATGGCCCAGACCCGCGAGCACGTCCTGCTCGCCCGTCAGGTCGGCGTGCCCAACCTCATCGTCGCCCTCAACAAGGCCGACATGGTCGACGACGAAGAGATCCTCGAACTCGTCGAGATGGAGGTGCGCGAGCTCCTCTCCTCGCAGGAGTACGACGGCGACAACATTCCGGTTGTCCGCGTCTCGGCCCTCAAGGCCCTCGAAGGCGACGCCGAGTGGGTCAGCGCTGTTGAAGAGCTCATGAGCCAGGTCGACAACTACTTCCCGGACCCGGTTCGCGATCTCGACAAGCCGTTCCTCATGCCCATCGAGGACGTCTTCACGATCACCGGCCGCGGAACCGTCGTCACCGGTCGTGTTGAGCGCGGTCTGCTCAACATCAACGAGGAAGTCGAGATTCTCGGCATTCGCCCGACCCAGAAGACCACCGTCACCGGCATTGAGATGTTCCACAAGCAGATGGACCACGCCGACGCCGGCGAGAACTGCGGTCTGCTCCTTCGTGGCACCAAGCGCGAAGAGGTTGAGCGCGGCCAGGTTGTTGCCAAGCCCGGCACGATTACTCCGCACACCCAGTTCGAGGCTCAGGTCTACGTTCTTAAGAAGGAAGAGGGCGGCCGTCACAACCCGTTCTTCTCGAACTACCGTCCGCAGTTCTACTTCCGCACCACGGACGTCACCGGCGTCATCACGCTGCCCGAGGGCACCGAGATGGTCATGCCCGGCGACAACACCGAAATGACGGTTGAGCTCATTCAGCCGATCGCCATGGAAGAAGGACTCGGCTTCGCCATTCGCGAGGGTGGACGCACCGTCGGTTCCGGCCGAGTCACCAAGATCATCAAGTGATTTGCTGACTGACGCGAATCGAATGTTCGCGGGGCGGTACGGGTATTCGGCAATTGGCGTCTGCCGCTTGCTGATCCGTTAAATCGCATAGAATAAGGGCTCGCTGCTTTAAAAAGTAGCGAGCCCTTTTCTATGCGAGTGCTTTTTAAAAGAGGTGGGATCCCTTTTGAAAAAGGTGGGATCCCGAACTGCCTGTTGCTGCGACGGTGCTTAGTTCGACTAGGTAAAACCTAGCGAGACTAAATATATTTTGGATTAGTTCTAAACCTGAATATTCTTATATTTAGTTTCAAACCTTAACTAATATCGCTAACGTCGCTTTAGATTAACGTCGTTTTAGCTTAACGTTGCTTTGGCATAACGGGCTCTTGCCAACGATGAAGTGCGTTTGCGAGGCCTGTACAAGAAACTGTCAGGCCGCAAGTGCATCCTGGCGGCGGTGGGCTAGCCCGCCACTATCGGGGCGCCCACAGTGCCCGTCAATCACTGGCCATTACACCGCGAACCCACGCAGATCTTCGTTACCCAAGTTCGGTCTGCGGTGAGTTCGGTATGGTGCGGCACTGATCAAACTGACGGTGGCATGTCGAGTGCAGCGCGAAGTTCGTGGCGTACGGACGCCTGCACATCCCTCGCACCATTGAACTCTTCGGCGGCCGCTTTTTCGAAGGAGGTGCCGGTGAGATATCCGCGGGAGTAGAGAGCTCAGCGGGCACGCAGTGACTGGTTGTGTGAAGTGCTACCCTGTGTATCGAATCGAGGCTCCGAAGAGGCTGAGAATCTGACGGCAACGACGAGAGGGGACGACGTTGATCGAGGTTTCCGCCGAAC
>CAUSGP010000140.1:0-6318 GCA_963531075.1 uncultured Actinomycetaceae bacterium
TCTCGGAGGTGGCGGGGCGGCTGCGCCCGCTGCGTAGGGTCATTTCTGCCCTCCCCGTTCTCACGCCCGAAGTGTATGGATTGTGTGTCGACATCGCCGCCCGATACGCGGGTTCTGCTGCGGACCTGCTGTCCTTAGCGGTTCCCGAACGCCACGCGCGCGCGGAAAAGTCCCATCTTGCAGCCCACGGCGGTGAAGTTTCCGCCGATCGGCTCGCCGTCGATTCCTACGAGCCTGCTCTCAGCAGCCCGTGGCGTGCTTACCTCGGCGGCCCGGCTTTTCTCCGGCGCGTCGCCGGCGGCCAAGGTCCGAGGGCCGTGTGCTGTGAGCTTCCCGGGGGTGCGGATGTGGACATGCTCGCCGACGCCGTCTCGGGCGCCCGCGCGTCCGGGCGCGGCTGCCTCATCGTTGCCCCAACCAGACGCGAGGCCTCGCGCATTGCCAAGGGGGTCACCGCCGCCACAGGCGAGAGCGTCGCCCTCGTCGTCGCCGACGAGCCGCACGAGAGCCGGTATGCCACATTCCTTCGAATCCTCACAGGAATCGACCGCATCGTTGTGGGAACCCGCTCCGCTGCGTGGGCGCCGGTGAGCTCCTTGGGTTTGATCGCCGTGCTTGATGACGCCTCGCCGAACCTGCGCGAACAGCACGCCCCGTATACGCGAGCCGGCGACGTCTTGGCCGTTCGTGCGGCCCGGGAAGGCGCGGCCTTCCTTTCCCTGTCGGGGTGCGTTTCGCTTTCGTCCCAGGCGATGATCGACCGGGGCGAGGCGGCCCTTGTGCGCGGCGAGCCGGCAGCTCTGCGGGCGAGCCTTCCCCGGGTGAGCGCGGCCGAACAGTGGGAGCGCGACGGCGCCTCGTGGTCGCGGCTGCCGGAGTCCGCCTTCGCGCTTGTCAGGCACAGCCTTGACGAGGGGCCGGTTCTCGTCGTCGTTCCCCGAGCCGGATACATCCCGATGACCGCGTGCGCCTCATGCCGGGAAATCGCACGCTGCGAAACGTGCGGGGGAGACCTCGGCCTCGACTTTGGCGAGGCCGGACCGCGCTGCCGGAGATGCGGGCTGCCCGCGACCCGATGGCGCTGCCCCGAATGTGGGGGAGGCCGCATTCGCGCGGTCCGCCTCGGTTCTCATCGCACCGCTGAAGAAATAGGCAAGGCCTTTCCCGGAAAGGGAATCGTCATGTCCGGTTCGCAGGCTAGTGAGGGCATCGTCGATTCGGTCTCCGGCAAGCCCCGAATCGTCGTCGCCACCCCCGGGTCTGAGCCTGCGGCGCAGGGCGGGTATCGGGCGGCTCTCGTCCTTGATTCGCGGTTCCTCAGGGGAGACGGACCGGGCTCGGAGCTCGAGTTTGTCCGCAGGGTCAGCCGCATTGTTGCGCGCGTACGCCCCGCGCACGAGGGCGGGCACGTCATGTTCGCCGGAGGAATCGACCCCGTTTTCCTCAGGATGCTCAGCTCGTGGGGGCAGCCCGAATTTGCAGGCGGCCTGTACATGCAGAGGCGAGAGCTCCAGCTTCCTCCCTCGGCATTCTGGCTCGCCGTAACGGGGGAATCCCGAGCGGTGCGCACCTACCTGGGCGTTCTGCATTCGTTGCTTATCGCGGCGGAGGTTCAGGCGGCCGAGGCTTCTGGGGGCCATGCCAACCCAGTCTCGGATGCGCAGTCGAGCGACCCGCTGTTGGCCGGCGGCATCGTTCGTTTGGCTTCTGGATACGAGCTCTTGGGCCCCGTTCCGTCTGCCGGGCCGCGAAACGACGCAAGGCGGAACGCCGCCGCGCAGAGCGAAAGCGCGCTCAACCCTGCTGCGCTGAACGAAACCGGGCCAGGCGGCGCCGGGCGCAGAACCGTCGCAAGAACGGGCGAGGTCACCGTTTACGTCCGATGCGCGCGCGCTTTGGGGCGTTCCCTCGCCGCGCACGCGAGGGCAGCACACCGCGAGTACACGGCTAAACAGCTCGGCCTGTCCCTGCGTTTGGAGGTCGATCCAGATGTCTAGTCCTGTTAACAGGAAGATTGTTTTCGTCTTGTTCCGTTTCTCCCGATAGGGAGAAAGTGATTCGACCTCAATATAAATAGCTACTGCATAAACAATAATTCAAAATTAGTGTTTTATAAAAAGGGTTCAAATGATAAATAGAAGCACTAATCATAGATTTGAAACACAAAATATTTAACTTCGCAGTATTCTTCGCAGCCACAGTGGCCACGACGCCATTTTGGCCTGTAGCTGCACACGCGGATTCCAACGAGAAGGTCGTGAGTGAGCCTCAAAGCGATACCTCGTCTCCGTTTCAAATGAAGGAAACTGCGACAAGTTGAGCGTCCGGGTCGAAATTGATTGGAATCGAGACGAGAATGCTCAATCGCTCGTGTCCAGGTACGCACATGGGACGGAATCCAAGGTCAACGACAATTCAAGGTGGCAGCCGATGCCTGCAAACAACACCTTGTCCCGCACCGATATGGCGGTGGGTCGATAGCGACTGTTCTCGCATGTGCCGGAGCCATCTACGGCCTGTGGGTCGCCTCCTTTTACGGCGGCGGCACGGCGGGCCTCGTCCCCTTTGCGATCGCCGCATGCGTCGGCGCGGTATGTGCGGGAATTCGAGCTGCATCGGCGGTCTCGCCTGGTCACGGGCTTTGGCCTGCTCTTTGCGGCCCTGACACCCGTCGCGACATGTTGTCGAAGTCGTCGCCCTTCGCGTCGCCTACACTGAACGGGTGAGAATTCTCTTCGCCGGAACGCCACAGGCCTCTGTGCCGTCGCTGCAACGCCTCCTTGATGCCGGACACGACGTCCTGGCCGTCCTCACTCGCGCCCCCGCGCCGGCGGGCCGGCGCCACAAACTCGTCCGGTCGGCCGTGAACGAGGAGGCCGACGCCAGAGGAATCCCGGTTTACACGCCGGCGAGCCTGAAAGAGGGCGAAGACGTCCGACGCGCGATCAAGGAGCTTGCGCCCGAGGCGGTGGCGGTGGTCGCCTACGGCCTCCTCATTCCGCCTTCGCTTCTGGAGATTCCGCGCTTCGGCTGGATCAATTTGCATTTTTCGCTCCTTCCGCAGTGGCGGGGCGCCGCGCCCGTCCAGTACGCGATCGCGGCCGGCCAGGAAACGACCGGCGCCTCGACCTTCAGACTCGAAGCCGGCCTGGACACGGGGCCGGTTTTCGGCTCCGTCGTCGAAAAAGTGGGGGAGCGCGAAACGGCCGGCGAACTCCTTGAGCGCCTCTCCCATTCGGGAGCCGATCTTCTGGTTGAAACCTTCGAGCGGCTCGGCCAGGGCCCTGAGCCCGTCCAGCAAAGCGGAGAGCCCTCCTATGCGCCGAGCATCTCAACTGCGGACGCCCGCGTGGACTGGAACCTTGATGCCGTGACGATCGATCGGCGCAGTCGTGCGCACACGCCGGCCCCCGGGCCGTGGACGACGCTCGGCGGAACGCGGATCAAGCTCGGGCCACTGGCTGCGCGCTCCGACGTCGCCGATCTGCCGCCGGGGCAAATCAGGGCCGGCAAGCCCCCGCTGGTGGGAACCGGGGCGGGCGCCGTCGAATTGAGCAGCGTGGCCCCGGCGGGAAAGAAACCGATGGATGCGAGCGCGTGGCTTCGAGGGGCGCGTCTGGCCCCGAAGACGCGATTCGACGCGGAAAGCGAGTGAGAGAGCACGTGAACGCTGAACTACATCCTCAGGCCGAAGGCAGTCAGAAACATCGCGGCGATGGTCGAGAACGGGGCTTTTCGCCCAGCGACGGCAATGACCAAGGTATGCGTGATGGCCGGAACGGTTCCAACAGTTTCGCAAGCGCCCCTGAAAACCACAATGATCGCAACGCGCGTGTCGGCCGCAGTGACCGCACCGCCGGCAACACACGCAAAAGCGGCCGCGGCAACGCTCGCGACGCTCGCCGCGATAGGAAACCTGAAGGCTGGCACCCGGGCCGCCAGGAATCCAATGTGGCTAGACTCGTCGCCTTCGAGGTTCTCAGAGCGGTCGACGAAGACGACGCGTACGCCAATCTCGTGCTTCCCGTGGAGATTGCCCGCGCCGGCCTGAACAAGCTCGACGCGGCCTACGCCACGAACCTTTGCTACGGCACTCTCCGTATGCGAGGCAGGTGGGATGCGATCATCAGCCGCTGCGCGAAAGGGCGCAGAATCTACGACATCGACCCGCCAGTCCTGGACCTGTTGAGAATGGGATGCGAACAGCTGCTTGCGATGGAGACCCCGCCGCACGCGGCCATCCACGAAACGGTGGTCATCGCGCGCAATTTCTTCGGCCAGGGCACGGGCGGATTTGTCAACGCCGTTTTACGCCGCATCAGCGAAAAGGCTGACCAATGGCAAGAAATCATCCGTGCTTCGACAGCCTCGCATACGGAGTTCGTTTCCCTGTGGCATTCCCACCCCAGGTGGATCGTCGAGGCACTCGAGGAGTCGCTCGAAGCCTCGGGGCGCAGCAGGGACGACGTCGAATCGGTTCTCGCCGCACACAACGCCCCCGCGAAGGTCGCTCTGGCCGCCCGAGCAATCAGTCCCGAGGCACTGGCCGAACGCGTGGAGGCTGCAAAGATGGAGGCGTTCCCCGGCTATCTCATGCCGAACGCCGTGCTGCTCGGCCGCGGCGACCCGCACCGGCTGTACCCCGTGCGCGACGGGCTCGCGGGAGTCCAAGATGAGGGGAGCCAGCTCATCGCGGCCCTGTTCGCCTCCGCGCCCATTGAGGGCAAAGACGAGCTGTGGCTCGACATGTGCGCCGGCCCGGGCGGGAAAACCGCCACCCTCGCGGCGATCGCACAGGAGCGCGGAGCCCGCATCCACGCGAACGAGCCGCAGGAGCATCGCCTTGACCTCGTCGCCGCGTCGGTCGAACCGTGGGGAGATACCGTCGCCCTTCGTCTGGGCGATGGCCGCGAACTCGGCGCACAGGAGCCGGAGACTTACGACCGCGTGCTTGTCGACGCTCCATGCTCAGGCCTAGGGGCGTTGCGGCGTCGCCCCGAGGCGCGCTGGCGCAAGGACCCAAAGGACATTCCCGGCCTGGCCAAACTGCAGAGGCAGCTCCTGGCCTCGGCGTTCAAGGCTCTCCGCCCGGGCGGCGCACTCGTGTATTCGACGTGCTCGCCGGTGCTCGCTGAGACGCGCGACGTCGTCCATGATTTCCTCGCGGCCCACGGGCGCGCAAAGCTCCTTGACGCCGGAGAGGTTGCAAACCGTGTCGCAATCCGTGACGTCTCGGCGCGCGAGGGCATGGTGCAGCTGTGGGCGGACACGGACCGAACGGATGGAATGTTCATCGCGCTCATCACCAAGGAGCTTGATCCCGAACTCTCGGCCGGTTCGATGACAAGCTAAACTTGCTCCATGAGCGTTGTCATTTCACCGTCGATTCTCAACTGCGATTTCGGGCATCTCGCCGACGAGCTTGCCAAAATCTCGAATGCGGATTTCGCGCACGTGGACATCATGGACAATCACTTCGTCCCGAATCTTGCCCTCGGCCTACCCTTGGCCGAGGCGGCCGTGAAATCCAGCCCGATCCCCGTCGACGCCCATCTCATGATCGAGAACCCGGATCGCTGGGCACCCGTCTACGCCGAGCTCGGATGCGAGTCCGTCACATTCCACGCCGAAGCGGCCCAGGCACCGATCCGCCTCGCCCGCGAGATCCGGGCGATGGGCAGGCGCGCAGGTCTGGCGCTGCGCCCGGCCACGGGAATCGAGCCCTACCTGGATATCCTCGGCGAATTCGACATGATCCTGGTCATGACGGTGGAACCCGGCTTCGGAGGCCAGTCCTTCATCGAGGAGATGATGCCGAAGGTTTCGCGCACGCGCCGAGCCATCGAAGCGGCGGGCTTGGACGTGTGGATCCAGGTCGACGGCGGAGTCTCCCGATCGACGATCGAGAAAGCTGCCGAGGCGGGAGCTAACAACTTCGTTGCGGGATCGGCCGTCTACAAGGCCGACGACGCCGCGGCGGAGGTCGACTTCCTGCGTTCCCTGGCGGCTAAGCACGTCTGCTGAGCCAAAGTTTATGCTCCTGGTAACGGCCCGCGTGGAATTGTGGAATTAAGGAGCAGGACTCGGGGGATACATCCACGTCCAACGTGTATGCGATCATCCAGTGTGCTCTGTGGCGCAAAGGCTATTCCACCGGATCGAATATCATGACGCATTTCTATGGCGGCACCGGCAGCGCGAACCCAAACTAATGAATCGTCGGACCAATCGTCTGTATTTCGCCCTTAGATGCCCGCAGGCACTCGATAGCCTCTGAGGCGCCGCGCCGCTCCATGCGAATCGTCGGCATGCTTGCTG
>CAUSGP010000141.1:0-6314 GCA_963531075.1 uncultured Actinomycetaceae bacterium
CCGCCCATTTATGCTCTTTCTGTCGGGCGTAGGGCCGCCGTTCGTCTTCAAAGGATTTCGAGCGGGCGGGGCCCGGACGGCGGCGTGAACACCTCGTTGAGGTCGCGCAAGATCTCCGGAGTGAGCGTCACCTGGAGGGCGGACGCGTTTTCCTCCATGCGCTCGGGTGAAGAGGTCCGGGGTATTGCGATCGATCCCGGTTCGCGCACCGCCCACGCGAGGGCCACCGCCGCCGGCGTCGTTTCCGCCTCTGCGGCGATCTCGGAAAGGAGCTTTCCGGCCTGGCCCTGGAAAAGCCGTCCCTGTTCGAGCGGCGAGTAGGCCATGAGGTCCACGCCGCGTTCGCGCATGAGGGGGAGGAGGTCGTATTCGGGGCCTCTCCGCAGAAGGTTGTACAGGATCTGGTTGGTCGCGGGCTTTGCTCCCAGATCCGCGAGATCGTCCATGTCCGCGGAGTCGAAGTTGGAGACGCCCCATGCGCCGATGAGGCCGTCGTCAACCGCGGCCTGCAAAGCTTCAATCGTCTCTTCGAGCCGATGATGGCCGCGCCAGTGGTAGAGATAGAGGTCAAGGTGGTCGGTGTTGAGCCTGTAGAGCGACGCTTCCAGCGCCCTGCGCACACCCGATGCCGAGGCGTTCGATGGAAGGACTTTTGAGACCAGGAAGACGTCGTCGCGCCGCCCGGCGATAGCCTCGCCGACCAGTTCCTCGCTGGCGCCCGAACCGTACATTTCGGCCGTGTCGACCACGCGCAGGCCGAGGTCGAGGCCGCGGCGGATCGCTGCGATCTCCGAGTTGCGCTTGCGGCGGTCCTCGCCGAGGAACCAGGTGCCGATGCCGATGGGAATGTCCGTGAGATTCATACAATCAAGCCTAGATGATCGTCGGGCTTCCGCGGTTTTGCCTCTAGCGTTCTTCACGTCTTGCGTTGCCCGCTTCCGCCTGCCTCTGCCGTTCTTTACTTCGGCAGTATTTATCCGTGGCCTTCTCTATTTTCCCGTTCTTCGTTGTCGAATTCGTCTTCGAAGAGCGGGTGACGACGAAGCGGAGGCCGCCCGTTCGTACGGGCGTTAAAAACCGGCAATGTCGCCCATTCCCTTTGAGTAAAAGAACTGAAACAATTATAAATTTAGGATGTCGCGGTCACATTTTGGCGCAAAGGAGGAGCGGATGCTCATTGTGACGCTCACCGGCGGAATCGGTTCGGGCAAGTCGACGGTCGCCGCGGCGCTCGCAGAATGCGGGGCCCGGCTGCTTTCGCTTGACGACGTCGCCCGCGATGTTCTCGCGCCCGGCGAGGAGGCCGTTCGCGAGGTCGGCGGCCTGTGGCCCGAAGCTGTGAAAGAAGGCAAGATTGACCGGGCGGCGCTCGCGAAGATCGTTTTCGACGACGCTGAGGCCCTCGCGCGTTTGAATGCCATCGTCCACCCGAGAACGTGGGAGCGCGCGCAGGCGCAGCTTGCCTCCTGGCGGGAGGAAAGCCTTCAAGCGCAGTCGCAGCGGGTGGGGCTTTCGGGCGCACAGACTGGTCTTACGCGCGGCTCTCGGTTTCCGGGCGGCCATGCCGACCTCCCGGGCCAAGGCGCTGAGTTTTCCGGTGACCGAGCGAATCCTCTGGGCGAGGGCGGGCGGGAGTTTGTCGCCGTCGTTGAGCTCGCGCTCCTTGCGGGAAGCCCGTACCAGGATGCCTATCACGGGACGATCGTCGTGGACGCCCCGGAAGACGTCCGCGTTATGCGGCTCGTGAATTCGAGGGGCATGGACAAAGCCGATGCTCGGGCGAGGATTGCCAGCCAGGTGCCGGCGTCGAGGGTACGGGAGCTAGGCGACGTCGTCGTCGACAACGGCGGATCCCTTGACGGCGCAGCCCGCGCGGCCCGCGAACTGTGGGAAGGCTGGCTCGTCCCTTATGCCGCGAATATGCGGGAAGGTCGGCGGGTGTTTGGGAGCGGCGTCGCGCCGACCCTCCAGCAACGTGCTCGTGCAATGGCTCGCCTGACGCGGCAGAGAATCGTCGTCAAAGCGCAGGCCCGAAGGGATATTGTGACTGATCCGGCCGAGATCGTCAGCCCGGTCGACGAGTCCTCACTCGCCAAAGCCGGATTTGTCCCCTGCGCGAATGGGCGTTCTCTAAGCTCCGCAATTGAATCAGAGACTTCCCACCTTTATGTATCGGCCGATCCCCGCTTCACGATGGCGGCCGTTGCGTCGGACAAACAGGATTGAGGCGCCCCTCCGCTCCCAACCTTGCTGCGTCGTGAGCGAACATTCGTTCGGCATAGGCGTTTTCTCGTGTAAGCTCGAACCATGACGACCGAGATCGAATCCGAGATCGAGAGGGTGGAAAAACCCTTCCAAGTGGTGTCGCAGTACACCCCCTCCGGCGATCAGCCGGCTGCAATCGCGGAGTTGGCGGAGCGAATCGAGGCGGGGGAGAAGGACGTCGTTCTGTTAGGGGCGACAGGCACCGGCAAATCGGCGACGACGGCGTGGCTCATCGAGCGGGTTCAACGCCCTACTCTCATCATTGAGCCGAACAAAACGCTCGCAGCTCAGATGGCGGCGGAATTCCGCGAGCTCATGCCGAACAACGCGGTCGAGTACTTTGTCTCCTATTACGACTACTACCAGCCCGAGGCCTACGTTCCGCAAACCGACACGTTCATCGAAAAGGATTCTTCGATCAACGACGAAGTGGAGCGGTTGCGGCATTCGGCCACGAACTCCCTTCTGACTCGGCGTGACACGGTTGTGGTGGCGTCGGTTTCGTGCATTTACGGATTGGGCACGCCGCAAGAGTATGTGGCGCGCATGGTCCAGCTTGAATTGGGGCAGCGGATTGACCGCGACGAGCTCATGCGTGAATTTGTCGGCATGCAGTACACGCGCAACGACGTCGCCTTCGCCCGAGGAACGTTCAGAGTACGCGGAGACACCGTGGAAATCATCCCGGTATACGAGGAGCTCGCCATCCGCATCGAATTCTTCGGCGACGAAATCGATGCGATCACATTGCTTCACCCGCTCACAGGAACCGTGATCCGGCAGGTTGACCGAGCGCATGTCTTCCCGGCCTCCCATTACGTCGCCGGTCCCGAACGTATGACCCGAGCACTTGAAGGCATCGAAGCCGAGCTTGCCGAACGGCTGGAAGTCTTTCACACTCAGAACAAAATGCTCGAGGCCCAACGCCTGCAGATGCGCACCAACTACGACGTCGAAATGATGCGAAACATCGGATCGTGTGCCGGAATCGAGAACTATTCGCGTCACATCGACGGGCGAGGGCCCGGATCGCCTCCCAACACGCTGCTCGACTATTTCCCCGAAGATTTCCTCCTCATCGTCGACGAATCCCACGTAACGGTCCCGCAGATTGGAGCGATGTACGAGGGCGACATGTCGCGTAAACGCATACTCGTAGACTACGGCTTCCGCCTGCCTTCGGCCATGGACAATCGGCCGCTGAAATTCCCCGAGTTCCTCGACCGGATTGGGCAAACCGTCTACCTTTCCGCCACACCGGGAAAGTACGAGCTGGAGCATTCCGACGGCGTCGTCGAACAGATCATCCGACCTACCGGCCTCGTCGATCCGGAAATCATCGTCAAGCCCACGGAGGATCAGATCGACGATCTACTCGGCCAGATCAAAGAGCGGGTCGAACGTGACGAGCGCGTGCTCGTCACCACACTCACGAAGAAGATGGCTGAGGATCTCACCGACTACTTGGCCGAACGCAGCATCAAGGTCGAATACCTCCACTCCGATGTCGACACCCTGCGGCGTGTCGAACTTTTGCGGGAACTGCGCCTGGGGACCTTCGACGTGCTTGTCGGCATCAACCTGCTGCGCGAGGGCCTCGACCTTCCCGAGGTCTCGCTCGTTGCGATCCTTGATGCGGACAAACAGGGTTTCCTGCGCTCAACGACGTCGCTCATCCAGACGATCGGCCGTGCGGCTAGAAACGTTTCCGGCCAGGTCATCATGTATGCGGACTCAATCACGGCGAATATGCGCGAAGCAATTGACGAGACAAATCGGCGGCGGGCGAAGCAAATGGCTTACAACAAGGAGCGCGGAATCGACCCGCAGCCGCTTCGCAAAAAAATTGCCGACGTTACGGATATGCTCGCCCGCGAAGACATCGACACGGCCGCTTTGCTGGAAGGCGGATACCGCAAGGAAAAGCCGACTTTCGAGGCAAACGGGTCGACCGCGCGCGAAAGCGCCGCGGCCGAAGGCGAGCGAGATCTCAAAGCGCTCATTGAGGAGATGACGGAGCTCATGCACGAAGCCGCGGCATCGCTGAAGTTCGAACTTGCTGCGCGTTACCGCGACGAGATCAAAGGCCTCAAAAGCGAGCTGTGGCATTCCATGCAAGCTCAAAAATGACGTATCGAATCCCACAAGCCAGGCGCCGACATGCGAGAGCAGACGTTCAGAATGTTGTCGTAGAATTCTTGGCGGAGGGGAGTATTCCCACTCAACATCGGTTCGTCATCACGGAACGCTCCCGGACCGAGGCCAGAGATGGCGGGAAGAGACCTCCGGTTGGCCGATATTGACCGGAGGAAAAGATGCCAATCCCAGCAAACATGCTTGCCGCAAACACGACGGCACAGTCGATGCAAGTCCATGTGCACGAGTGGCTTGTCCTGGGCGGACTCGTTGTGGCGCTCATCGGCATGGACCTTCTGCTCCACCTGCGCAAACCTCATGAGCCGAAGATAAAAGAATGCACCAGGTGGCTCATTTTCTACGTGAGCCTCGCCTTCATCTTCGGCGTTTACACGTGGTTCCGCCACTCCTCGAAGTTCGCCATTGAGTTCTTCTCCACGTACTTCACCGAATATTCGTTGTCCATCGACAACATCTTCATCTTCATCATCATCATTGGCTCGTTCCGGGTACCCAGGAAACATCAGCAGAAAGTGCTCTTGTGGGGTATCGTCATCGCGCTCGTCCTCCGGCTCGTTTTCATCCTCTTGGGAGCGACCCTGCTGGAAAACTTCTCCTGGCTGTTCTTCTTCTTCGCCGCTTTTCTCCTGTGGACGGCGTGGAACCAATTGCGCGAAGGAGTTGAAGACAGAAACGATCCGGAGCACAACGATGATGACTACGAGCCTAATGCAATGGTCAAAGGAGCCCGCAAGATATTCAAGGTCACTGATGGCTTTGTCGGTGACAAGATGATGGTGCGACGCAATCACGTGACTTTTGTGACGCCGTTCTTTCTGTGCATCATCTCCATCGGCTCCGCGGACCTCATGTTTGCCCTCGATTCGATTCCGGCTTCCTTCGGACTGACCTCGCAGCCTTTTATCATCTTCGCCGCCAATGCCTTCGCGCTCATGGGGCTTCGCCAGCTTTTCTTCCTCGTCGAAGGCCTTCTCGAAAGGCTCATCTACCTCCACTACGGCCTGGCAGCCATCCTCGCGTTCATTGGTGTGAAGCTTTTCGTCGAAGCAAGCCATGGGATGGGCTGGCTCACTTTCCTACCCGAGATACATCCTCTCGTCTCCCTCGGGGTAATTCTCGTCATACTCGTCCTCACCGTCGTCACGTCCCTCGGAAAGACGAATCGCGATGCCATCGAGGGAACCAATGTCGAAGAAGCCGGTGATGAGATTGAAGCGGGCAGGGTCACCCAGGCGCGTCGCGGCGGAAAGCCTCAAGGTGAAGAGCCTGCGCAAACCGAAAGAAGCTACGGAATCAACCAGGACAAGCCTCACACCGGCGATGAGAATCCTCAGAACGCGACGAAAGCTGACTAGAACGCGACGAAAGCTGCAGAACTAGGCAAGGGCCGACACCCGGTGCTTTCAATCCGTCTTCTCCGCGTGCCGGCCTAGCCGCGCGGCAATCACCGCGCACACCAAGATCTGAATCTGGTGGAAAACGACCACAGGAACGATGACGGTTCCCACCAGGGAAGGCGGAAAGAGCGCCTTGGCCATCGGGAGTCCTGTGGCCAAGGACTTCTTGGAGCCGCACATGAGAACCACGATCTTGTCCTCCCGGGACATTCCCAACTTCCCCGGGATGAACCAGGTGAGAGTCAGCATCGTCGCGAGCAACGCCACGCAAAGGGCCAGAAGGACGAGAATCGTCCACGCCGTCACACCCGCCCATGCGCCCTCGGCCGTGGCATTGAGAACAGCTGAAAAGACGATGAGGATGATCGAAGAATTGTCAATCTTCTTCACTAGCGGGCGTCGCGCGCGAAACCATTCGCCCACAAAGGGCTGGAGGCACTGGCCCGCGAGGAAAGGGGCGAGCAATTTGGTCATGACCGAGCCCAAACCTCCGCC
>CAUSGP010000142.1:0-6301 GCA_963531075.1 uncultured Actinomycetaceae bacterium
GTCGGGCGATGTGCTCCTAGTCAAGGCCGCCACGATGCACACCACAAGACCAAACGCCTCAAAGAAACGCCTCATGAAAAACGCCTTACGATTTCCAATTTTCAACAAAATTGTTATATTCTTGCACACGAAGGGCATCTCCTCTAACTTTGCCTGTTTTAGGATCGACTTTGATTAACCAATTCCCGTTTTCGTCCAAGAAACGATGTCTAGCTGAAGGCAAAGCGTCGTTGATTCTTTTAGCATCTCTATAATATCCTTCATGAGGACCATTTATTAACATATGATTTATAACTTTATCATGTATGCGGTTAACGTGAAAACGTGTCAAAAGATCATCTGTTTTGTGTTTATCGTACACGTCTTTTAGAGGGTTGCCGTCTTGGGAAGTGCCAAAGTCGACGACATTTTTCACGGCTTCCACAATGATGCTTAAGGTTCGTCCCGGGGGTGCTTCTGCGACGGTATAGCCGATAGCTCTCATCCCGTTAATCGTGTTTGCGGTACCTTGGTCTTCATCTTCTTTAGAAGCGGCTTCAGCGGCAATTTCGCCGCCATTTATTGTCTTAAAAAAATTTTGATAACGATACTTGATGCTATTTACATTATTTTTGATATCTTCCGCAGAAAGCTTCCCATTGTTTCTGTCGTACTCGTTCTTCAGTTCTTCTTCGAGACCTTTTTCCAAAGAGTTCACGAGAGTCGATTTCGCTTCCTGGCTGAAGGCGATGTCTTTGAAGAAATCGGAGTCTGCTCTGTGCATGGCCAGTACTTGCTCTTTAGTCAAAGCCAGATGGTACTCATTTCCTTCCTCCCGCCCCTCTGTGGCGCCAGCTACTCCTGTAGGGGAGTGTATTTCATTGGCGAAGTCCGAGCCATATTCTTTGAGGATGTCTCCCGCTTTGTCTCGCAAACCGTGATTGTAATAGCCGAAACTGTCTTGACCATCGTGTTCGTCGTCCGACCGGGCCAGCCCGTCAGCATACCCATTCAGGAACTCTCGAACTATGTAAGCTGATTGTGGTTGGGTTTTGTCTGAGCTTGCATCATCAATGACATTGGCGAGAGCAACGCCATTGTCGGTGTATGAAAGCTCGTCTTCATGTCGAAGATCCGTGATGCCCGGCCTATGGCCAACAAGATAACGAGCCATGCTCATCGGCCGGCCGTGGTTGCCTTCGACATCAAAAGGCGTTTTATTCGCCAAGAAATCCCTGGAGGCCGAGGGATTACCGTCCATTCCAACTAACATGTTCTGGAGTGGATCCCATGTTTTTGTTGCAGGGGGGAGGTAGTTTGCACTTGGAATCTCAGTGTAAGGGTGCTTGTGGTCATATTGAACAATGTCATCTGCTATGGCGTGCTTGCCATTGAGGAAATCGTCCCCTAAAGCTAGATGCTTGTCGCTCGTTGCGGCGTCGGCGATCATGCCGCTAATGAGTTCGTAGCCCGATTTTGTGTGGCTTTTAGGAGATTTCTCTTCACTAGACCATTGCTTAGGCCCCAACTTTTTTAAGCTGTCAAGATAGCTTTCTCTTTCCTCTTTCAAGGGTGTGTGACCGTCATAGTTGAACCCGTTTAACCCCGCCTTCCAAGCATTCCACAAACTGCGACCGTCTGCATCCAGTCGATTGCGAATGCCTCCCGTGGTGAGAATCAAGGAACTTCCAAGAATCGCCCGTATCTTTCTGGACGAATCTAGAGAAATGTTACCCCCGAGTTCGCTGACCAGCGACGCGAGTTTTACGGTGTTGTTTGCGCCAAGCGCCAGCCCAAAGGCGTTGGCAAAGAAGGGATCTGTGGCCATTCGTTTACCATATGCGATAGTGAAATCATTAAGTTCCTTTTGCGAGATATTGGTTTTCAGATGGCCGTCCTTTGTCGTGAGGCTTTTGGCGGCCGTTTTGGCCTCCGCTTTCGCGTCTTCCCAACGTGTCTGGGCGGCTAAAACGCCTCCACTTGTACCAAACAGTTTGACGCCCAGATTGTTGCGGTCAATCGATACATTGTTATTCTTATCGGCACGAACTCCACCAAAGGACTTGGCAAGATTAAAGATTGAGGTGCCTGTGTCTATCGCAACTTGATCGAGAGCATGAATGGCAGACTTATATTTTCTTTTCAAATCTTCTTGTGTTTTTTCGCAGGCTTTATTTGCTTTGGCTTTGTCTTCGTCGTACTCATACATGGTTCCCGGGTATAGCCCGTCCTTCATCTGCATTGCCAATTCACTGATTTTGCGATTGCGAGTACTGATGGCCTCGTTCCAATCGTGCTGAAGGTTCGAGATTGTGCCACGGGCCTTTGCGTGCTCTTGAACATACTTGTTCAACAGAGTGGGAATATTTGGATGAAGATCAATGGCTTTCTGAACTACTTGCTGCAAAAATGTGGCCTGACCTTGATGTGCGGTCGCTGCAAGGCCAGTCCACCCCTCGACTTCGCCGCCAACGCCAATAATTTGAGTTTCTCGCATCGCCGTGCCGGCATTGGCGATACCTTTACCCAATTGCAAAATGTCTTCTCCTGAATCCTTCAGGTTGGGCAATGCTTCATCGCCGGGAAGGTCGCTCCACGTCATTTGTGCAGGTCCTTTCCGACCGTTCCACGCATGAAATCAAAGTCCTTGGCAACTTTATGCTCTGTCTGGTCGTAGTTCGCCGTAGCTTCTTTCACGCCGGAGCCAAGGGTTGCACACGCATCGGAAAACTCAAGGCAGCTGGCCCGCATCAATTTGACGAAGCATAGGCAGGCCTTGAATAGATACTCTGAATGCTCGAGGATAGGGTCTTTGATGACGTCGCACTCGTTGTTCAACTCCGCATATCCTGCGGCAATGCTGATGAAAGTCTGATGATCGGTCCAGTGTTCCTTTGCCGCGATCCCTGCTCTGTCGCGGTCGAAGCTTAGATCGTTCATGTGCTGGTCATCCTTTCGGGAATTTGACGTGATACACGAACACTAACACCACGGTAAATATTGTGCAGACCATTCCATAATGTGGGTATCAGTTCAGTGGCGTTGAAGCGGAATGCTGAAATAGCTGAAATAACGGTGCCCCGCCTTATAGGCGGGGCACCGTTCGTAGCCTAAGCTCTGATCTGAGCGGAACGCCAGATTAGAGCTGACCCAGGCAGAGTGGCGGATTACTGAAAGTACCACCTAGATATTGCTTTCGAGATATGTATCCCTCTTGGAGGGAGTGCCTTCCGCACAAAAAATTGTGCGGAAGAGCCCAAGAGCCTTTCCTAGTCGGAGAGCTTGAGGCCGCGGAAGCGATTAAGGGCTGCTCCGGCGTCGACCCTCCTCGGGCGCACCAAAAAAGCGGGGTACTCGCGCGCACCGAAACGTCTGAGAGTGTCGAGGCCGCCGCTGGTCAGCATCCGTTCGACCTGGTCAAGGGCTTCACCGATGGTCAGTTCGCCATAGCAGACATGCTCGAGCATGCCTCGAACGATCCAAGCAATGGCTTCGGTTTGGCCGCTCTCAACAATCTGCTCAACGTCGGCCAGGCTTATGTTCTGATTGTCAAGAATTATGTTGTTCGTTCCGGCGGCTTTCGTTTTGGGCCGATCGGTTTGAGCGTTTTCGGGAAGAGGGCAGCGCCGGGAATCGGATGTGGGCCAGGGCTCGTCCGTGCGTTTGCGAGGCTGACTCTCGACTACCTCGCGAGCATTATCTGTAACGTCGTAGCACTTGTAGGTGTCGAGCATCAAAACTCTGTCCGCGGCGTCGAGGTAGTCCCCGGTTCCACCAGTGATAATGAGGGTGGAAACGCCGCCTGTGTCGGCGAGGCCTCGAATCCTGTCGACGAGAGGAGTGATGGGCTCCGACTCCACGAGCGTGCGCATGCGCGTATCGCGCATGAGAAGGTTCGATGCCGAGGAATCCTCATCAATGAGCAAGAGCCGTGTTCCCAGCTCGATCGCTTCCATAATGGATGCTGCCTGGGAAGTGGAGCCTGAGGCGTTCTCCGTGGTGAAACGAGCCGTATCCGCGCCCCCCGGAAGTGCAGTAATGAGGGGAGAGACGTCGACGCCGGTAACGGCCCTTCCGTCTGCCGCCCTAACTTTGACGGCGTCCTCGACCGTTGCGACCAGTTCCCGACCATCGCCGGGGATATGGGCGTAAACGCCGCGCTGAAGGGCATTGAGCAGCGTCGACTTTCCGTGGTACCCACCGCCGACGATTACGGTGACACCCGGCTCGATAGCCATTCCGTGGACGTGGCCAGCGTGGGGGAGGGTGACGTCGCGTCGCAGCGATTCGGGCGACTTGAATGCGACTGCGTCCTCCATCGGAAGTTGGGAAACTCCGGAACGACGTGCCAAAATCGATCCATCGGCTATGAATGCAATCCACCCATTTTCGGTCAAAGCCTTCTGTAGGGCCTGGTAATCCTCGTACGCATGCACGTGTGCCCGCATCGCCTCGAGATCGTCCGCGGCTTCGGGTGACGTGAAGTCCAGCGTGTTGACAATGGCATCAGGAACATCGCGATCGAAGATCTCGGCGGCCGTCCTCCCCAAAATCATCCTGCCCCGCGCCGGCATCTGTACTTGGAATCGCAGCTCGATTCTTTCGGGGCTGACGGAACAGGCGGAACGTTCCAGGATTTCCTGCCCTGTTCGGGCGATCTGCACGGCGCCGCGTCCGTGGGTTTGGACCTCCCGGTCAAACGTCCTGATGAGGAAGTCGGCGACGGCTATACGCTGTTCGCGCGACTCAATGAGATTGGCGGGAAGGCCCATCTTCTCCGGCGTCGACTGGACTCTCAGCAGTGACGGCGGAGCGAAAGGATCGGCCTGAATTCGATCGATCATGACCTGAAATGTGCCGTAGTCCCAATCGCCTATTACGGTTTTGTACGCACCGTAAGTTTTACCGTCAAGTTGCTCCAAGGAGCTGAGGAGATCCGCGTCGGTTCCTGTGCGACGCGTTGGCGGCTCGTCATAGCGACGAGTATTTGAACGTGGACGTTGAAAATCCGAGCGAGAACGCATAAAACCCTAGCTTAAGCTACTAAACCTTTAAATGGTTGCGACGATAGAGTTGGGAAACCAACCCATGATTGAATACGAAAGTCATTTTACGGGGAGGGACCATTGGTTTCAACTATTCGAAAATTCGCATGTCGCCCCGGTTTTCGGCAGAATTCGTTGCGAATTCCCGTGTTGTCGACAACGATGCGGGAATATAGATTCAGCTAGAAGGTGAGCGACAACTCAGAGAGAACGCTCACCTTCTAACTGTGAAAATATTTTCAGATAGTTTATCGAACCAGACTCATGGCTTGACGTGCAATTGCAAGTTCCTCATTTGTGGGGACGACGAGGACGGCGACGGTGGAGTCGGGCGTCGAAAGTACACGTGGCTCCTTTGAGCGAGTGGCGTTCAGCTCGGCGTTGATTTTCACGCCGAAACCGGAAAGCCGGCCGATGACGTCGGCTCTGAGCTCGTCGTCGTTTTCTCCGGCGCCCGCCGTAAACGTGATCGCATCAAGTCCGCCCATGATCGCTGCGTAAGCCCCGATGTACTTGACGATTCTGTGTGCGTAGACGGCCAGCGCCTCGAGAGCGTTGCCATCGCCCTCGGCGGCGAGCTGACGCACGGCACGCATGTCGTTGTGTCCTGTCAATCCCTTTAGACCCGAACCGCGATTGAGAAGGATGTCCAGTTCGTCGATGCTCATACCGGCCGTGCGCGCCAAATGGAAGACGACCGCGGGGTCGATGTCGCCGGTGCGGGTGCCCATAACGAGGCCCTCGAGCGGTGTGAGTCCCATCGAAGTCTCCACGGCAGAACCGTTGACGACGGCCGAAACGGAGGCGCCGTTCCCGATATGCAATACAATCTGCTTGAGATCCTTGCGTCCAAGGATCTCGCAGACGCGACCCGAAACGTATTGGTGGGACGTGCCGTGAGCGCCGTAGCGGCGAATTTCGTACTTTTCGGCGATTTCTCGGTCGATGGCGTACGTTGCGGCTTCTCCCGGAAGCGATTGGAAAAATGCCGTGTCGAAGACGACGACGTGAGGGACGTCCGGCAGGAGCCGGCGTGCCACCCTGATGCCGATGAGGTGGGCGGGGTTGTGGAGAGGGGCCAAGGGACACAGTTGCTCGATCTTGGCCTCCACGGAATCGTCGACTAAAGCCGGCCCGTCGAAGTACTTGCCTCCCTGGACCACGCGATGCCCGATGGCCTTGATTGACCCGTCCGTCAGGGACGGGCCGATCTCCCCGAATAGTCCCAACACAGTTTCCATCCCGACGGTGTGGTCCGGAACCGGCCCGTCGATCTC
>CAUSGP010000143.1:0-6248 GCA_963531075.1 uncultured Actinomycetaceae bacterium
CGCGGAGCCTGTGACAAGACGGGCTCCGAGCTTGTCGAACTGGGGACGAACCTGGGCATCGCCGCGGCGCAGAACCGCGGGATCGAGCTGGCGAAGAAGCGGACCGCCGGATCGCCGAAATCGAGTTTTGTACTGCTGAGCGATCAGGATTCGATGCCCGCTCCCGACATGGTCGCCAAGCTCCTCGAAGCGATAGAGGAGGATCCGGCGATCGCCGCCGTCGGTCCCCTTCCATCCGAAGACCGGGAGGGCGCCGACGAACTCGTCTACGTCGACCGCGGCTGGGCACCCAAGCGCGCCAGCAAAGCAGAGTTAAAGCTTTCCCGGGTGAATGTCGCCTTCCTCATCGCCTCCGGGTGCCTCATCCGCCTCGCAGCCCTCGAGTCGGTGGGCAAGATGCGGGAGGACCTCTTCATCGACCACGTAGACCTCGAATGGGGCATGCGCGCAAGAAGAGCGGGATGGCGGCTGGTGGCAGTCCCCGAAGCGCGGCTCAACCACTCGCTCGGCGACGACGTGGTGCGCCTACCGGGAAGAGATCAACCCGTCCACGTTCACAGTCCGATCCGCAACTACTACATTCTGCGCAATACGATCGCGCTGGTGCGCAGTAATCTTTTCCCCGGAAAATGGCGGATTCGCTACTGTTATTGGGCGGCGAAGTACGCCGCGTTCAACGCTTTTGCCGCAGGCGAGGGCAAAAAGCGCAGAAGAATGCTGCGCAAAGCCGCCGCCGACGGGTTCCGCGGAAAGCTCGGGCCGCTCGCTGACTAGCTTCGGCCACGCCCACTCGCCGCTTAATCTCGACGCCGCAAAACCCGGCTTCCCACTTCAGGTACACCTAACTCCACACGCCGGTTGAAGCGCTTAGCCCCACACGGCGAGTGAGGCGCTTAACTCCACACAGCGTTGCGAACCGCAAGGAGGTAGGTCTGCCCGAAACGGGTCGTCGGCTCGAGGATCGCGCTTTCGGCCCACTCATTCCACGCGTTGACGAACAGCAGCCTGTCCTTGGCCTCCCTGGGCGTCAGCACGCGCACAAGCCCCGAAAGCCAGCGGTGGAAGGTGTACGGATTCGAGCCGTACCAGGCGTCGGCCTTCCATTGGCGCCGGGCGGTGTTGTCGAAGCCGACCATGGCACCCGGGTATTCGTCGTCAGCCAAGCTCGGCGCCGCGTGTAGGGACGCCTTCACCGTTGCGTTATAGCTCATGAAATTGCCGCGCCAACGGCCGTCAAGGCCGACCTCCGTGGCGGGACCGGCCACCCAGGGCAGATTATGGGGCGGAAACTGGAGGGTTCCATCCAAACCCGCCTCACGGAAGCCTTGGCCCAGGCCGTCGAACTCCTCGGCGACGGCCACCGCGAGCACCTTGAGCTCGCCGACGCCGGCCGCGCGGGCGCGCTCCCTCCACGTCGCCACCACGCTGGGGAAATCATCCATCTGCGCCGGGCGGTAAACCGCGATGAGCGCCTTGCCATCGACGCGCAGGTACCTGGGGTCGAGGAGGAACTCCATGACGTCGTCGATGAAATCTTCCGCGGGAACCTGGGAATAGTCCTGGCCGATGAGAACGTCCTGCGAGCGCCCGTCCCAGCGCCTCGTCCAATTTTCGTTGGCCCACATGATGCAAAATGGGAATTCGAGCTCGGAAGCGCGGAGCTTCTCGATTGGCCTGTTGAGAATTCGCTTGCCGGAGAACCAGTAGTAGTAGTACATGAAAGCGCCGATGCCGTGGGCTGCGGCTAGATCAGCCTGGTCCATGCGCACACGATCGAGTTCGAGGTCGTAATACCCCAGATCGGTCGGCTGCTTGGGCTGGTAATGGCCGCGCCAGGCGGGAATCGCCGCGGCGACGTTCGACCATTCGGTGAAGCCCCGCCCCCACCAGCGGTTGTTCTCCTCCGACTCATGGAACTGCGGCAGGTAGAAGGGTATGACGTCGGCGGCCGCCGTGCGGGAGGCACCCGGCTCGAATCTGCGATAACCTTGCGGATCGTATCCCGGCTCCGATTCAATCGTCGCGATCTGAGGCGCCTCGGCGGTGCGCAGCCCGGCCTCGTCGGTAACGATTCCGATGATCCGCTCGATCGCGTGGGCGGTTGTCGCGTCCACCTGTCCCTTCTCCTCGTCGAAGTCGGCGGAGGTCAAGTTGAAGGCGCGCAAGCCCTGAAGGATGAAGGCGCGGGTCCAGTACATCGAGCCCGAGGCGAATTCGAGTTCATCGGGTTTGATCGACATCTCGATCCGAAGCATGAGCTGTTCGACGATCCGTTGATCGCCGCCCCAAAACTCCTTGCCCACGATCGAATCGGCCGCCGTGACGAGCCCCAGCGACGGCTCGGCCGCGAAGGCATTGAGGATCTTCTCCACCTTTTCCCGCGATCCGACGAGGTCGGAGAGGAATTGGTCTTTCCAGGCGGCCCCGCTCCCGTCGAGATCAGCGTGCTCCTCGCGCCACAGGCTCTTCTTGGTGTGAAGCTTGAGGATGAGGTCGTACGGGTTGAGAATTCCCGAGTTGACGAGCTGAACGGTGGGGAAGATATCCCTGCCGTGGTTGTCCACGTCAACGATCACGCTGTGACGCAGGTGCTCCAGGTCCTCGGGAACGGCCACATCGACACCCGATGCGTTCGTGATGAACAGGTCGAAATCCACGGGAATATTGCGCAGATGAGCGAACAACTCGGGCATGAGATCCGCGTAGAAGCAATGGATGACGACGGCGATCCTGCTCGGATCGGCGATGTCGAACTGGGGGTCGATCCTCCACCTGTCGGGGAAGCCCGAATCCTGCCGGCCTCCCTGCCGCATGACGTACTCGCTGAAATCAGCGCAGTGCTGCGACCTATAACCCTTGACGCTTCCGGAAACGAGGAGGTTGGCGGCCGCATTGCGCGCACGCGCGGCGTGATATTGGGCCCTGCGCACAAGGCCGGACCTGGTAAAACGGGGCATGGGAAACTCCTAACTCACCACTCGGCGATATCGGTGTCGTACCGCCGGGCGACGTAGGCGGTGGCTTCGGCGCATTCCGACAGGGTGGAAGGATGCGTCATGATTGTGCGCTTGAGGAAAGGGACGTCGTACTCCATGAGTTTGCGCCACCCGTCGACGGTCGGATTCCCGTAGGGCACCCCCAGATCGGGGCCGGTCACCCATTCGTCGGAGGAGTAGGCTTCGGAGAAACACACGCGCGAGGCGCCGAGCTCGTAGGAAAGCACGACGTCGTCCTTGTCCGGTTCGACGCGGACATCGTTGAAGAAATCGACCCACGGCCTATCGGCGAGGATTCCCCCGCGGAAGGCGAGGAAAAACGACTGGATGTGCCGCGCGAACTGGAAGGATGCGGTCAACCCGCGAATGTCGGGGCCGGGGGCCGCGGCCCATTCCAGAAGATGGTCGATGGGCCCGAAGGGGCCCAAAAGAGAGTCGTTCGTCAGCAAAACCACGGGAACTTTCCGCACGCCCGGGATGCATCCGAGTGCCGTGGCCCACGATCCGAAGTCGTAGCCAAGATTGGGGCGGCGCATCACCACCGTGGCTTCGGGAATCCCGTGCGGGAATCGGAGGGGTTCGGCGGATTCGCAAGTCGAGATGACGACGGTGGCATACCCGTTGCTTTCGAGCGCATTGAGATATGCGGAGAGGGACTTTGGCTGATCGGGGCCCACGGAGAATTGGGCGATGAGCGCAACGCGATCGCTCGCCGCCACATTGGCCGGATTTCCCCGTTCTATGCGGACTTTTCCCCGAGAAACCGAGGAAACCAAAGGACCGCGCTTCTTGAGGGCTCTCACCGGCCCAGGCCTTTGCGCACGGCCGTCTTGACAAGCCTCACGGGTGCCGTCAACTTCCACGACGTTGAATGGCGAATTGCGTCAAGCTGCTCCCAGGCGCCACCGAGTTTGCGGTTGACGGTGCGCAGCTCTTTTTCCAATTCATCGTTGCGTTTGCCGAGCTTCTGGACGTCGCTCTGGGAGGCTCTCAATGCGGCACGCAACTGCCGCATTTCTTCCTCGCTGCTCGATTTGGTCATCGTCATCGCCTCTCTTCGGATGAGGGCACACCGGAGATGCGACTCCAGGTACCGGCTGGAAGTGTGATCAATCCAGGCTCTTCGGCGACCCGGTTACCTCTGACGATCAATTCGGTTCTGCGATCCGAATAATCGAACATCTCGCCATCGCGCACAAAGCACGTGGTAATCCAAAACCTTCCGGGCTGTATGAGAACCGGATTCATCGTGTAGTCGATGAAGGTCTCTTCACCCCTGCGCAGCGAGTAGAGCCGCCCGCTATGGCGCGAGTTGGGGCCGGCGATGGTCTGCCCCTGATCGGTCACGAAGGCAAGGCCTAGCTCAACGTCGTGCAGGTCCTTCTTCGCCCTCACGCGCACGCGAACCGTGCCGGGCTCGCCCGATGTGAGGAACGGGGCATCGTTGCCTTCGGCGTCGAGAAGCTCAACGCCGACCATCCGGCAATCGCCATTGCCCTGGTTGAGCTTGAAGGATTCGTCCTCCGGGAATTCTTCTTCCTCGCGTTCGGCCGCCCGCTTTTCGAATTCTTTGACGTTGACGGCTTCGAGGTAGGCGGAGACGGCGCCATCGGCGTCGGCGACCATCTTGACGCGGCCGTGGTCAAGCCACACGACCTCGTCGCACATCTCCTGGGCGAGCGAAAGAGAGTGAGTCACAAGTGCCACCGTGGTTCCGGCATCGCGCAGCTCGCGCATGTAGTCGAAGCATTTGCGCTGAAATTCCTCGTCGCCAACGGCGATGATCTCATCAACGATGAGGATCTTGGGCCGGATGGCCACGGCCACGGCGAAGCCCAAGCGCACCGTCATTCCCGACGAGTAAACCTTGACCGGCTGATCGATGAAGTCCCCGATGTCGGCGAAATCGATGATCCACTCCAGGGTGTCCTCAATTTGCTTCTTCGTCCGTCCCAGGATCGCGCCGTTGAGGAAAATGTTCTCGCGGCCGGTCAGCTCGGCGTGAAATCCCGCCCCGAGCTCGAGCAGGGCGTCGACCTTGTCGGAGACGGTGACCGAGCCCGACGTCGGCCTGTACACGCCAGCCAAAATCTTGAGCATGGTCGATTTGCCCGAGCCGTTGTGGCCGATGAGGCCGAAGGTCGTTCCTTTACGGATCTTGAAGGAGACGTCGTCAAGGGCGTGGAACATGCGCTTGCCTTGACGGGAGCGGCCGCGGACGAAGCGCTCCTTGAAGGTGTCGCGGCGGTCCGCCTGCATTTCGAAGGACTTCGAGACGTTCTCGACGACGATCGCGTACTCGTCGGGCGCTCCCTGCGCGCCGACGGCGTCGCTGCGAACTTCCATCTCAGATCCTCTCTCCCAAATCGGCGCCCCACTTGCGGTAGACGAGCTTCGCACCAAGGAAAGCGATCCCGGCCCACACCACGCAAGCCAGCCACGCCTTCCAGTGCCCCGGAGCGCAGTAGAAGGAGACGCTTCGGAAGAGTTCAATGAACTCGGCCATCGGCATATGCCCGACGATCTTCTGCAGGGGAATTCCCCACTTCTCCACGGGAACCAAGTCCACGTTGTAGATGATCGGCGTCGCGAAGAACATGAGTTGGAGGATCACTCCGACGAGCTGGGCCAAGTCTCTGACGTGGATGTTCCATATGGCGAGGATGACCGCAACGGATTGGACAAATACGACGAGCAGACAGAACAAGAAGGGTATGAGTAGCCATGTCCACCCGAATATCCCCAAAAATGCGAATACGGTCAGGAGCAGCCCCACCTCGATGAGGGACTGGACGCCGACGGCCAGGCCCGCGCCAAGGACGGGCGCATACGCTGGGAAATAGACCTTCTGCAACAGCGATCCCGAACCGAGAAGCCCCGAGATGCCACCGTTGACCGAGCTGAGGAAGTACCCCCACAAGGTCAGGCCGGCGAACAGCCAAATGGCGACGAATTGGATTCCTGCATACCTGCTCTCGCCTCCGGGGATCTTCATCTTGAACAGGCCGCCGAAGATAAGCGTGTAGATCCCCAGGGTGGCCAGCGGCACGACGAGCGACCACACCCATCCCAAGAGGGTCCCGTTGAACTTGGCTTTGAGGTCCCGCTGACCGAAGGCGTTGATCAGCGTCCACTGTTGTGACAAGGGCAGAGGCGCCCTCACGTCTGTTCTGTCTTCCATACCCTCACTCGCTCGCGTAAGCGCCGAAGCGCCACTCTTGCTTCGCCTAGTGTAGTAGGAAGCTTAGCCGA